>NZ_JBSSBR010000006.1:0-116839 GCF_054059035.1 Thermostichus sp. MS-CIW-36 | reverse complement strand
GAACCACGCCGACCCATCCCGAACTCGGACGTGAAACGCATCAGCGGCGAACCTACTGGCAGGGCGACCTGCTGGCAACCTAGCTCGGTGCCAGGTCCACCACCCTAACCCAATCAGTAGGGGAGTATCTTGATCAAGTGATAGTGGTTGAGAGCTAGTTTTTGTTCATAGCTCCTCTCTCTTTATAAGAGAGGAGCTCAGGTTTTGCATAAGGTTTCACCTGTCAGTTCAACAGGCTAGATCCCATCCCAAACATTCCTGCATCACCTGGCCCAATAGGTACAGGGATCCGCAGATTACAGCTGGTGGCTCAGTGAGGTTTTTCGGCTTGAGCAACTGAGCCCGAAGAGCGGAGAGATTGGGCAGTGCCCGTGCCGAGGCGAGATGAGGCTGCAGAGTCTGGGCTAGCTGAGCAAGTTGCTCGGGATCCGTCCCAGAGTGGCCAGCAATTGGCAGAGCGAAAAAGCAATCTCCCGGCCGCAGCAGGGTGCTGAGAATGCCCTGGACATCTTTGGTGGTGAGGATGCCCACATACCAGGTGAGGGGGCCGGGTTGATGCTCATCCAGATAGCGACGGAGAGCCTGGGCAGCGGGCAAGTTGTGGGCTCCGTCCATCAGCAACTGACGGGATCCAATCTGCACCCGCTGTAGCCGCCCCGGCCAACGGGTGATGGCAAATCCTTTTTCTACAGTGGCATCAGGGATCCGCCAGCCCTGTTGCTGTAGGGTTTCCACAACGGCAAGGGCTACTGCTGCATTGGTGAGTTGTACATCGCCGCTGAGGGGCAGGGTGAGGAGCTGCCCTCGCCAGTGGGCGGTTTGAGGCTCTGACCATTGTAGAGGGTCGACCACCCTCAGGGGGCTTTGCAACTGCTCTGCCTTGGCTTGGATAACTGCTGTGACCTCTGGAGTTTGGGGTGCGCACACTGCCGGGATCCCTGGCTTGAGAATGCCCGCCTTTTCAGAGGCAATTTGGGGAAGGCTGTTGCCCAAGCGCTGCCAATGATCCCAGCCGATGGAGGTGATAGCCGTTACCACTGGCTCGATCCCAGCATTGGTAGCATCCAGCCGCCCCCCCAGGCCCACTTCTATCACTGCCACATCCACCTTTTGCCGGCGGAAGTACAGCCAAGCGGCAGCGGTGATAACCTCAAACTGGGTGGGGGAAGCCTCGTTGGGGGTATAGGTTTGTAGGCAGTCTCGCACCTGGGCCAGCGCTTGGCTCCAGTCGTTGGTGGAAATGTATTCCCCGTTCAGCCAAATCCGCTCCCGCCAATCTACTAAATGAGGAGAGGTGTAACGACCCACACGATAGCCTGCCGCCCACAACACGTGGCTGACCCAGGCACAGACGGATCCCTTGCCGTTGGTACCGGCTACATGGATGGCCGGGATCCCAACTTGGGGCTGTCCCAGGCGCTGCAGCAAGACTTGCATGCGTTCCAGGCTGAGGTCCACACCGAAGTGACTCAGCGACTCCAGAAACGCCGGCCAATCCCAGTCTGGGATGCGAGGCAGGGTTAGGGACAAATCACTCTGGCTCAAGCAAAGACTCCGTCTTGCTGTGGTAAGTGAGGTTTGGGATTTTTTAAGGATCAGCAATTCTAGAGGTTCACCACAAAAGCGTCGCGGATGCCCGGCTGCTTGAGCACCTCTTCCAGGATCCCATCGGGCAGAGGATCATCCAAGCTGAGCACCATCACTGCATCGCCGCGGATGATCTTGCGGCCCACTTGCATGCTGGCGATGTTGACATTGTAGGCTCCCAGCAAGGTGCCAATCCGCCCGATGATCCCCGGCATATCCCGGTGCAGGGTCATCAGCATGTTGGCGGAAGGGGGCACATTCACCGGGAACTCGTCGATCTGGGTGATCCGCACCTCTCGCTCCCCAATCAACGCCCCCGAAACCGAGCGGATCCCATTGGGGCCATGGGCAATCAACGTCAGGGATCCGGAATAATCTTTCAAAGAGGGATCTCGAGTTTCCACCACCCGAATGCCCCGTTCTTTGGCCTCGATGGAGGCGTTGACGTAGTTGACCCGCTCCCGCAGCGCCAGCGTCAAAAGCCCTTTGAGAGCGGCAATGACGATCGGCTGACCATCTTTTTCTGCCAGATCTCCCTGCAGGCGGATCTCCAACTGGTTGACGCGATCCCCCGCCAATTGGCCAACCAAGTTGCCTAGGGTTTCGGCCAAGTCCAGGTAGGGTCTGAGGTTTTGCAGCACCTCTGCCTGTAGGCCGGGGATGTTCACGGCAGAGCGGGCCGGCAGCCCCAGCAACACATCGCGGATCTGCTCGGCCACATCAATGGCCACATTCACTTGAGCTTCTTCGGTGGAGGCCCCCAAGTGAGGAGTGAGCAGGACTTCTTTGCCCAGGGAAAACAGCGGGGAGTCCTTCAGGGGCTCATTGGCAAATACATCCAAAGCCGCTCCGGCAATTTGGCCGGATTTCAGGGCTTCGTACAGGGCTTGTTCATCCACCAAACCGCCACGGGCGCAGTTGATCAGGCGGGCGGTCGGCTTCATCATGCGGAAGGTTTCGGCGTTGAACAGGTTGGTGGTTTCAGGGGTTTTGGGAACGTGCAAGGTGATGTAGTCCGATTCCTGGACCAAAGTTGTGAAGTCCACCAGGCGCACCCCCAGTTGCTCTGCCCGCTCCACGGACAGATAGGGGTCATAGGCCAGCAGCTTCATCCCCATCGCCTTGGCAATCTGGGCCACATGGGATCCAATCCGACCCAATCCGACAATCCCCAGCGTTTTTTTGTAGACTTCTACGCCGACAAACTCTTGCCGATTCCACAGGCCCGATTTCAGAGAGGCATTGGCATCAGGTATGTGGCGGGAGAGGGCCATCATTAAGGCAATGGCGTGCTCGGCAGCGGCAATGGTGTTGCCCTCTGGGGAGTTGACCACCAGGATCCCGGCTTTGGTTGCGGCAGGCACATCGATGTTGTCAACGCCAACGCCCGCCCGCCCGATGATCTTCAAGTTCGTCCCCGCCTCGATCACCTCTCGGGTAACCCGTGTACCGGAGCGCACCATGATGGCATCGTAGTTGGGGATGACCGCGATCAACTGCTCTGGGGTGAGCTGAGTTTGCACATCCACCTGAGCGACTTGGGAGAGAATGTCGATCCCCGCCTGATCGATGGGATCTGTGACGATGACTCTGGGCATAAGCAGCGCTGGTCTAGTGGGATGGAGGGCAGTAAGAAGCAGGGATTAGCGCAAGTTGAGGTGGATCTCACCGGCTGAGCCAAACTTTGACCCAACCCCAACCGGCACACCTTAATCTACCGCGAAAGTCCGCCGGTCAGTCGAAGGCTCGCTTCTGTGGAAAGCTGCCAGCTCCCAAAGGTTCTGAAGGCCGACAAACCCATCGAGCTGGCTCGGAGGAGAAATGGGCGCACTAGGACAGGGATCCCACCGGGGCAAGATATTTTCCGTCTATGAGAAAGATGCCATTGGCAAACTGCACGCTGTAGGTGCCCAACAGCCGTCGCTGCAGGATCACCCCTTGCTCGTGCAAGCGGATCAAATGGGCCGGGCGCAACATCGGCATTGGGTCAGCCGTTTTTAGGTAAGGAGGCATTTCCACCACTTGAACCGTTGCCCCCACCGGCAGTAAACCTTGGGCTTCAGACATAATGGGAGTCCATCCTGCAGCCGTTTCTAGCTTAGGTGACATACTCCTGCACTCATGCTGATGCAAAGCGCTCCGCGCCGCTAAAGCGAAAGAGTGCGAGCTTCAAGGACTCCGTCCCGCTGACGCGAACAGTGACTCCTGTTAAGGACATTTCCTGAGCTTTAAGAACGGGATGCCCCACCGCTCTCTGCTTATCATAGCGCAGGAATCTCCGCCTCTCATCCCGACTCCCATGCTGATACATAGAGGGCGGGACTTCTCGGCGGTCTAGCTAACCCGAGCAGGATGGCAGCCCCAGGGCGGATCCCAGAGGAGCCGAACAGATTGGATCCCTGAGCAGTTATTGTAAGATTTTTATCTAAATACCAGAATTAGTCAGATAAAAAAGTAACATCTTGCCAAGGCAAGTTGGTTTCTCCAAACAAAGAAGAAGCAGCCAGCCTTTCAGGGTGCTGCCAACTGATCGCCAATCTGCTATCATACCATGACCTCTCGCTACCCATTTTTTGTGTCCTTGGATACAGAAACCTCATTTGCTGAGGCAATTTAGGGGTTTTCTTGCCGTGGAGCTGTGGGCACAGGGCTTGGTAAGCTCACCTGTGGCCTATTTGCCAGCCGGATCTTTGCCGAAACTCTGTAGGAGTGTTAAGAATAGTTACGTTAGTTTACTATCTTCTCAGTTTCATATTTGTCCTTCTTCAGCGCTGCGAAACGACCATGCTAGATCCCATTCCCCCCCCAGCCCTTGAGGAATATCTCTTGCAAACGGGCATCATCGACCGTTCTCAACTGAGCCTGGCCAAGAAGCTGCAACATCGCCAGCAAGGGCCGTTGCTGATGATTCTTTTGGAGTTGAGTTTCATCGATCTGGAGCAGCTCAGCCGCCTTTTGGATTTGGGCCGCACCTACCCTTTTGACCATGCTGCAAACGCTGGATAGTCTTCAGCCCGACTGGCAACAAGCTCTGGCTCGGTGGTTCGCTGCTGAGCAGGGATCCCTGCTGCTGAAAAGCTGTGGGGGCCAGGATCTGGCGAAGCTGCGCAGTGTTTTGCAACAGATCTGTTCTCCTGTCCAGTCTGTTACGTTGCTAACAGAAGACTTGGAGGTGGTGGCCGGCCCATTGACGCTCCAAAGCTGGGATCCTCAAGCGACGGGCCATTTTGCCCACCTTTATCTGGAGCGTTCCGCCTCTAGCTCACACATGAGTCGTTTGGCGGCTGTTGTTGCTCGGTTGCGCGCTCCCGACGGGTGTCCTTGGGATCGGGCCCAAACTCCAGAGTCTCTTACCCCCTACATTCTTGAAGAAGCGTATGAGACGGTAGCTGCCATTCGAGCCGGGGATCCGGCAGCAATTGCCGAAGAGCTGGGGGATTTGTTGTTGCAGGTGGTGTTGCAGTCTCAGATCTTTGCCGAGCAGAACCACTTTGATCTGGAAGCTGTGGCTGCGGGAATTGCCGATAAGCTCATCCGCCGTCACCCCCATGTGTTTGGGGATGCTGTGATGGCAGATCTTCCGGAGTTGCACCGCTCTTGGGAACAGATCAAGCAAGGGGAGCGACCGGATCAAAGCCTTGGCCAAAAACTGCTGCACTATGCCCAAAGTTTGCCTCCCCTAATGGCTGCCCTGAAAATTTCCTGCAAAGTGGTGGGGGCAGGGTTTGAGTGGCCAACGGTGGAGGGGATCTGGGCCAAGATCCGCGAGGAAGAAGCCGAGCTGCGCCGAGAATTGGAGAGGGATCCCCCCGATCCAACTCGGCAGGAAGCCGAACTGGGGGATCTGCTTTTTGCCCTGGTCAACTTGGGCCGTTGGTATGGTTTGGATGCTGCCCAAGCTCTAACCCAAACCAACCTGCGCTTTGCTCGCCGTTTTTTGCGCATGGAAGAGCTGGCTCAGGAACCAGCGGGATCCCTGCCCGGCGGTGGCAAAAGCTCCCTTCTGAAAGGGCGCAGTCTCCAGGAGCTGGAAGTCCTCTGGCAACAGGCCAAGCAAGAATATCTCTAGTTTGGATATGGGGTTGAGCTGGCGCTGGCTTTGAGGGGGTATCCGCCCACACAGTCTTGGGGCAAGTTCTCTTTGTAGGGTAGGAGCTGTTCTGAGCACCTGTCTCTACGTCGGCTATGTCTCCAGTTTCTTCCTTTGAGCAAGCTGGGATCCCTTGTCTGGATTTGACCCCCTTTCGGGAGGGCACGGATCCGCTAGGGGTTGCAAAGGCTTTTGGGGCAGCCTTGGAGGAGGTGGGGTTTGTGGTGATCACAGGGCATGGGATCCCGGAGGCCATCATACAAACAGCCTACGAGAGAGCGAGGGCTTTCTTCGACCTGCCGCTGGAACAAAAAATGGAGGTGGTGACTCCGGATCGCGTCAAAAACCAGGGATACCTGCCGATTGGCATCGAAAGTGTAGCCGCTACCCGTGGGGCAGAGGTTCCCTACGATCTCTGTGAGGCGCTGGTGTTCAATGACCTGTTTCGGGAAGATCCACAACGGCCCCAAGCAGGGGTGGATCCGGATTCGGGCAACCTTTGGCCCACCCATCCAGCAGGACTGCGGGCTGCTCTTCTGGCTTATGATGCGGCTCTGCTTCAGCTCACCCAAACCTTGATGCGCATGGGCGCGTTGGCTTTGGATCTGCCGGAAACCTATTTTCTGCCTTTTATGGAGGGGAAAGGGGGAGTGCTGCGGGCTGTGCATTATCCTGAACAGGAGGTGGAGCCCATCCCGGGACAGCTACGCTATGGGGCTCACTCCGACTACGGTGGCTTCACGATTCTGCGACAGGATGGGGCGCCGGGAGGGCTGCAGGTGTACTCCAAAGCAGGAGAGTGGATTGATGTGCAGGCTGTTCCCAACGCCTTTGTCATCAACGTTGGCGATCTGCTATCCCGTTGGACCAATGACCGTTGGCGCTCCACGTTGCACCGCGTGGTCAATCCACCCCGATCGGCTTTCGGTTCCAGTCGCCGCCTGTCTTTGGTTTACTTTACAGCTCCTCGGGACGATGCTTGGATCGAATGCCTGCCCACATGCCAGAATGCAGCAAATCCCCCTCGCTATGCTCCTGTACAGGCTGGGGAGTACATCCGCTCTAAGCTGGAGGTTTCGATGATTGGGAAGGCAGGGCAAAGCTCTCGGAGATCTCAAACTCGGGATCCCTGAAGTCTAGAGATCTCGGGCAGACGATGCAACCGCTTCTTGGCTTTGATCTGGGAGCAGTTTGGGTTGCCTGATCTCGGTGCTCCTTTGCCTGTGATAAAACTCCTTGCCCGTCATTTGGCCAACCTGTGCAAATTCAGATCCGCCATCTCATCGAATATCGCTACAGTCGTCCAGTCCAACTGGAGCCCCACACGGTGCGATTGCGACCGCGCTGCGACGGGATCCAAACTCTCCTGGCTTTTGAGTTGCAGGTGGATCCGCAGCCGGTGGGCCAATCGGCGCTGGTGGACCTGGAGGGCAACGCGGCGGTTCGGCTCTGGTTTGGGGATCCCACCGAGCATTTGCGCATTCAAACTCAGGCCACGGTGCTCACCCTGCGGGAGAATCCCTTCGACTATCTCCTCTGCGATTGGGCCACCCATCTCCCCATCGACTATCCCAGCACGCTGGCAGCTCAACTACAGCCTTATCTGACGGCTCAGGCGGATCCCGGCGTCCAAGCCTTGGCCTGGGAGCTATGGGATCACGTGCAGGGGGAAACGACGGCTTTTCTGCCGACGCTGAACCAGCGCATCTATTCAGAATGCCGCCACATCTTGCGGGAAAAGGGGGATCCCTGGCCTGCTGGCTTGACTTGGCATCGCAAAACCGGAGCCTGCCGCGATCTGGCCCTGTTGTTCATGGAGGTCTGCCGCAGCGTGGGCTTGGCCGCTCGCTTTGTCAGTGGCTACCAAGTCAGCCCCTCACGGCCTTCAGGGGAGAGCAGGGGTGGAGAACCCCCAGAGCCTGTGCGCCGTCATTTGCACGCTTGGGCGGAGGTGTACTTGCCGGGGGCCGGTTGGCGGGGCTTTGATCCCACCCAAGGGTTGGCCGTGGCCGACGGTCATGTGGCTTTGGCGGCCAGCGCTTATCCCAGAGATGCTGCCCCTCTCTACGGCCATTGGCTGGGCAGGGGCGTTCACAGCAGCATGAGCTACACCATCCACATTCAGGCGGGATCTTCCGCCCACAGCCAAGCCCAGCTTGCTGCAGACAGCCTGAGCACTCCACCAAAAGTTTGGGGCTGAAGCCGTAGAGCTTCAACTTGGCCGGATCCCAAAGCGGAAATTTGAGATAGCATGGCCTAGCCCAGATCTTGAGAATTTGCCGAGGGATCCCGTTGACCCAGTCTATTGATGTCCCCACCAGCGTTGATACGTTTTTGCAGGAGTTGGCCGCCATTCAGCAAGTTGGGCCGAAGCGAGTGGCCATCCTGGGCAGCCGTCATGTGCCCATTACCCATCAGTATTTGATCGAGACCCTCAGTTATGCCCTGGCCCTTACCGGCAATCAGATCCTCACCTCTGGGGCCATTGGCACCAACTTGGCCGTCATTCGGGGGGCGATGCGGGCGGACATGAAGTCCTTGACGGTGATCTTGCCCCAGAGTTTGGAGCGACAGCCGGCAGAGTCGCGGGCCAGCCTGGAGCAGGTGCTGCATCTGGTGGAACATCCCGAAAACGACCATCTTCCCCTGGCGGAGGCCAGCCGCCTGTGCAACCTGGAGATCATCAGCAAGTGCCAGCAGTTGATCTGCTTTGTCTTCCACGACAGCGTCACGCTGCTGGATGCCTGCAAGCATGCTGAGGAACAACACAAGTTGGTCACTCTCTTCTATTTCGACTGATTTGCCCTTCTACTTTCTTCCTCGGTATTGAGCTTGCGGCAGGGGGAAGTGTTCTTGTAGCCAGGCTTCAGCTTCTGCCGGGGTGGTGAGTTCGCCGTTCAGGGTGAGGCAACGCAGTTGCTCCAAAATGGCTTGGAAGGGGCGACCTGGCTTATAACCCAGACGACGCAGATCGTGGCCGTTGAGGAGCGGCTTCACCCAGTACCACTCCTGCAAATAGCGCCAGATCAGCCGCCGGGCCGGCTTGGGGGCGATCCCAGCCAACAAAATCACCGCCGGGATCCGCAGCCCCTGCAGCAGTTGCACCACCTGGGCCGGAGAGAGGGTGCCGGGATCCAATTGGGCCAACAGGGTTTGGTAATAGGAGGAATGGCTGAGGCGTTCGATGCCTGCTTGGGTAAGGTGGAGTTGGCTGGCCACCTGGGGGGCTTGGGGTAGGGTGAGGAGGAGAGCCTCTAGGCGCAGTTGCCAGATCTCCTGGGATCCCAGCTCAGGATAGCGGCGGCGAAAGTGATAAGCCCAGCGACCCACCCGTTGCAACCGCCGGCACAGGGAGGGATCCCACTCCAGGTCGGGGTGAATACAGCGCAAAGCTCCCCATTCTGCCAGCCGCTCAAAGGCTTGGGGCCAATCGCGGGATCCGAGAATGTAGGCCAGCTCCTGCTTGAGGCGATCCCCGCCGACGGCATCGTGCAGACCACTGGCCACGGCAGCGCGGATCCATTTTTCTGTGGTCGAGTCCAGGGCGAAGCCTAAGCGCACCGCAAAGCGCACCGCCCGATAAATGCGGGTGGGATCCTCGATGAAGCTGTTGGGGTGCAATGCCCGGATGATCCCCTGTTGCAGATCCGCTTGTCCGCCGAAAAAATCCAGCACCTGTCCTCGCTGGGGGCCGTTGAGGCGCAAGGCCAAGGCGTTGATGGAAAAATCCCGCCGATAGAGGTCTTGCTGAATGGATCCCATGGCCACTTCGGGGGGAGAGGCCGGGTAGGGATAAAACTCCGTGCGGGCGCTGGCGATATCCACACAAAAGCCTCCTGGCCAGATCAAGGCCGCCGTTTGGAATTTGCCGTGGATCTCCAGCCGCGCTTCCGGGAAGCGTTGTTTGAGCGCTTGTCCCAAAATCAAGCCCCAGCCCGGGGGATCCGTCCCATCCAGGGCCGGAGAGTAGGGCCCATCCACCACCAAGTCCAGATCCAGCCGCTCCAGGTTGGGTGAGGGCTGCCGTCCCCACCGATGCAGCAGCAGATCCCGCACCGTTCCCCCCACCAGATACAACCTCAGGCCCTTTTCATCGGCGAGGCGGGCGGCCTGCTCCAGCAACTGTCGATGCCGTTCCGAAAGAGCGGCGAAGGTGAGATCCAAGGGGCAGGAAAGGGTGGGCAAAGCCAACTGGGGTGAGAGGGCCGGCAACTCGTGTAGGTGCCGCAACACATCGGTGCGAGTTACAATGCCCACCAACTGTCCATCCTGGAGAACCGGCAGGCGGCCAATATCCCACTGCACCATCAACCGCTGAATCTCCGCCAAGGGGGTGTCGGGGGAGAGGGTTTTCACGTCGGTGGTCATGTAGCCCTTGACGGGGGCATGGCCAAATCCGTGGTGCAGGGCGATATCGATATCCCGCCGCGAGATCACCCCCACCAGGCGACCTTGAGCGTCCACCACCACCAGGCCGGAATGGCCGTAGCGCAGCAGCACCCGCTGGGCCTCGTCGATGGTGATCTCCGGTCGGATGGTGCGCACCGGAGCCGACATCAAATCTTTGGCCGTCACCGGGGGCGGGATCCGCTCTTGGACAGCCTGCCTGAGGGCCGCCATGACTTGGGCCGGGTCGGGCAAAGGCTGCTCTGGGCTGGCTTTTAACGTGGCTGCTGCAGCACAATCGTGTCCACCGCCGCCGTAGAGGGCCATCACCCTGCCCAACTGGGCAAACTCCTGCCGCGCCCGCCCGATCAGGCTGAGCCGCTCCCCCTGCCGCGCCACCAAGAGCAGCACATCCACTCCCGTCAGATCCATCAGCCGCATCACCAGGCCGGCCAAGCCGGGCACAAACTCCGGCAGCTCCAGCAGCCATTCTCCCAGGCGATACTCCCCCACCTGCTGCACCTGCATCTGGGCCAACCCCTGGCTGAGCAGCTCGCGCATCTCTGGGGTGAGGCCATCCCCCAAAAAGCGCCGCAACAAGACCAGGTTCACCCCCTGATCCAACAGCCAGCTCAGGGCAGCAGCATCGCGGGCGGTGGTCTCCGGGAAGGTCAGGGATCCCGTATCCATGTAAATGCCCAAAGCCAGCGCCAGCCGCTCAAAAGGGCTGAGAGGGATCCCAGCAGCCTGCAGCCGCTCCACCAGCAAGGTACAGGTGGCCCCCACAGCCTCGATATGGCAGTTGACCTGCTGCTGCGGCCAAAAGTTATCCAGTGGACTGGGGTGATGGTCGAAAATCTCAATCTGCGCGCCGGGGACGCTTAACCAAGCGGCAGCTTTGCCCAAGCGATCCGGATCGTGACAATCCACAACAATCCACCGCTGCACCTGTCCCGGATCCACAGAGCGCAGCTCGATGAGGGGAAATTCATCTCGGTACAAGGCCAAAAACTCCTGCACCCCCGGCAGGGATCCCCCGGTCAAGGCGATGCGGGCACCCGGATACAGGCGCGCCGCTCCCACCGCCGCCCCTAGGGTGTCGAAATCCGCCGATTGATGGCACAGGATCAGATCCATTGCGGCAAGAGTTGTCGTTTTCCCCCCTTCCATCCTGGCCTAAGCCGGGATCCCTCTTGTTGGAGTCGGACAAGAAGAAATGAAGGGCTGCTCAACTCCGAGGGGCAAGTGGAAACCTTGAAGTTTCGGGATGAGTGTCGAGTTTTGATCAAAAAATGGGGTCTTTAACCCCGTCCTACGGCTATGCAGAAGCAGGCCAGTAGCGTGGGGAGTTATGTCCACAAGGAGCTTTTACAGCGTCGTCAGCTCCTTTTCTTTTTCTGCCAGCAGCTCATCGATCTTTTTGATATAGCGGTCGGTCAGCTTCTGGATGGCATCCTGCAAGCTTTTGGACTCATCTTCAGACAGCTCGCCATTTTTCTCTCGCTTGCGCACCGAGTCAATGCCATCCCGCCGGATGTTGCGGATCGAGACTCGCCCCTCTTCGGCCAGCTTGGCCACCTGTTTGCTCAGCTCTTTGCGCCGCTCTTCTGTCAGGGGGGGAATGGTGAGCCGCACCACCTTGCCGTCGTTGCTGGGGGTTAGACCTAGGTCAGAGGCGACAATGGCCCGCTCAATGGCCGCCAGGGTCGAGGGATCAAAGGGCTGGATCAAGAGGGTGCTGGAGTCTGGCGTGGTGAGGCTGGCCAGGGCCTTGAGGGGAGTGGGCACGCCGTAGTACTCCACCTGAATGCGATCCAGCAGGCTGGAATTGGCCCGCCCGGTGCGTACCGTATTAAAGGAGCGCTGTGTGGCTTGCACAGCTTTGTTCATCAACTCCTCAATCTCAGCTAGCTCCACGGGGTTTTCCTCGCTTTCAAAATCAGTTTCCAGATATCAGGCTCTGGCAGCAAACCTGGCACCTCTACGGTGAGCCTGACCTCAATTTTACTGCCTTGTTGGGATCCAGATGGGATCCCGTTCCTCAGAGCTGCACCTGCAGTCGGCGAATTTCTCGCCAGATGCCCCCCAGTGGGATGGTACGAGCTCAAAGCTTCCCCTAAACTGCTCTGCAGTTTACTGCACAACACAGGCACAACAAAGTTTTATGCTCTCTCGCCAAATTGGTTCTTCAACGGCCCTAACCTGGCTGATCGGCAGCTTGAGTCTCTTGGGTTTTGGAGCGGCTGCGGCAGCCTTAGAGCTGCAGATTGTGTCCCCCAATGCTTATAAAGTGCCCTACCTGGGAATTGATGGTGTTTTCACTCTGGATACGTCCCTGGAACAATCGGCCAACGATCCGCGCAATCCAAAGCGGGTGAAGTTTGAGAAGATGGAGTTCTTCTCCTTCTACGCCGATCTGGAGGGGAAAAAGCCCCTGGCGGAAAATTGTCGCTACGCCTATCGGGGGGCTGCGCCGGATCCCTTCTACTACCCTGAGCGCTCCTTAAGTTCCATCTGGGATTTGTTTCAGTTGCGGCCTGGAGCAGACGCCAGTTGCGAGACCTTCACCTATGTGATTCTGCGGGCACCCCACGGGGATCCGGTGCACATGCACCTGCGCTACGGAGGCCGCAACAGCAGCTTCCAGGAACTTCTGAACATCAGCACTCTGCCGGAGGATCCTGCCAACTTCAACCCCTGGTGGAGCACCTACTGCGCGGAGGGGGTAACCGGCTGCGATTGATGGGCTGAGCGGCTCACAACTCCTGCCGCGCTTCCAAGGCACGGGCCAGGGTAACCTCGTCGGCATATTCCAGCTCGGATCCCATGGGCAGGCCGAAGGCCAGGCGGGTCATGCGCAAGGTGGGGGCAACCGGCTTCAGGTAATCCTTGACCACGTGCATGGTTACTTCCCCCTCTACGCTGGGGCTGATGGCAAAGATCAGCTCCTGCGGTTTTTCCCGTGCCACCCGGGCCACCAGCTCGCGGATGTGCAGTTGATCGACCCCGATCCCGTTCATGGGGGAGATGAGGCCGCCCAAAACGTGGTAAAGCCCCTTGAACTCGCGGGTGCGTTCCATCGCAATCAAGTCTTTGACGTCGGCCACCACGCACCACAGCAAGGGATCCCGCTGCGGCGAACGGCAGATCTCACAGGGATCCTCCGCCGACCAGTTGAAGCAGATGGAACAGTGCCGAACCGTCTGCTTGGCTTCCAGCAGGGCTTTGGCCAGGGCCTCGATCTCGCCGGCAGGCCGGTTGATCAAGTGGAGAGCTAGGCGCTGAGCGGTTTTGGAGCCAATGCCGGGCAGCCGTTGCAGCTCTTCGATGAGGCGAGCCAAGGGGCGAGTGTACATACAGAGTTAAGCAAGCGGGGTTAAGCAAGTGGGGCTCAACCCAGTCCCAACCCCGGCAGACTGATGTTTCCGGTCAGCTCTTCCATGCGTTTGCGCATCGTCTCAGCAGATTGGGTGTAGGCGTTCACCATTGCTGTCAGGAGCAAGTCTTCTACCACATCCACCGACTCCTGGAGCACTTGGGGATCCAGAGAGACTTTGAGAGGTTCTTGGTTGCCGTTGACCGTCACTTTCACCAGCCCATTGCCGGCTTCGCCGACGATCTCCATCTCCTCTAGCTCTTTTTGCAGCCTTTGAGCGCCATCGCGCACCTCTTGGGCTTTCTTGAGCGCTTCTTGGATTTTGCCGAAGGGGCCAAAGCCTCGAGTCATGGGATCCTCTCTTGGGTTATCCAGATACTGCTGTTCTACTCTACCCGTTTCCCCATCGCCGGTGAAAGCACTCGCAAGTCTGGGCAGAGGTGCTCCGCACCGCTAAGGCGACCGGCCTTCCTTAGGTTGCCCTTAACTCTGGCAGATTATCCTCACAAGAGAAGCCGAAGATCGACCCAGAAACTCCATCTGCTCATCAGCGTTTGCTGTCCGGAGGTGCCATGGCCCAACTGTTGCAGGATCCCCGATCTCAAGTAGCCCAGCCCAGTTCAACTCGGGTGGAGCCTTCTCCCTGGCGTTGGCGGCGCTGGATCCCGGAGCGTTGGTATGTGCATTTGGGCCTGGTGCTGGCCTGCTTGGTTCTGGGATTTCCGGTGTTGTACGCCCTGCTCGTGAGCACCCAGAACAATGCCGAGGTGTTCCGCTATCAATTGACCTTTGGCTCCTCTTTTGCCTTCAACTGGCATCAGGTGATGGTGGCGCGGCACTTGGGCCACTACATGGTCAACAGCACCATCGTGGCGGTGGCAATCACGGTGGGCAAGACGGTTTTGTCGCTGCTGGCCGGGCTGGCCTTTGTGTACTTCCGCTTTCCCGGCAAAGGGCTGGCCTTTGGCTTTGTGCTGATCACGCTGATGATGCCCACCGAAATCTTGATTATTGCCCTGCTGCGATTGGTCACCAACTTGGGCTGGGGATCCACCTACTACGCTTTAATCGTGCCCTTTCTGGCCAGCGCCACGGCCACGTTTTTGTTCCGCCAGCATTTTTCCAACATTCCCCGCGAGCTGGCGGAGGCGGCCCAACTGGACGGGGCCAACCCGCTGCAATTTCTCACCCAGGTGCTGATCCCTTTGAGCTGGAACGCCATCGGGGCGCAGGCGGTGATTCACTTCGTTTACGCTTGGAATATGTACCTGTGGCCCCGCTTGATCGTGCAAGGCCGAGAGCGACAAGTGGTGCAGGTGGGGCTGCAATCCCTGCTCAATCTGGATAGCTCGGCCTCCTATGGCCCCATGATGCTGGGAGCGATCATCGCCAGTATCCCGCCGCTGCTGGTGTTTATTGCGCTGCAGAAGCCCTTCATGAGCGGGTTAGCCCTCAATCGCGACAAGTAAGCCCTTAGGTTCCCTTTCATGCCCAGAGATCTACGCCGTTTTATTGCTCTGCTGGAATCCCGTGGTCAGCTCCGCCGCATTTCGGCAGAAGTGGATCCGGATCTGGAAATTGCCGAGATTGCCGATCGCCTCTTGGCCTGCGGGGGGCCGGCGCTGCTGTTTGAGCGGGTGAAGGGATCCTCAATGCCGCTGCTCATCAACACCCTGGGCACGGTGGAGCGCATTTGCTGGGCTTTGGGAATGGAGCAGCCTCAGGATCTGGAGGAACTGGGGAAAAAGCTGGCCCTGCTTTACCAGCCGCGGCCACCGCGGAGCTTTGCCCAGGCGGTGGAGTTGGGACAAGCTCTGTTTAGCGTACTCAAAGCTAAACCCAGCCGGGATCTGCTTCCTCCCTGTCAGCAGGTGGTGCTGCGGGGAGAGGAAGTGGATCTCACCCAATTGCCCCTGTTGCGGGTCTATCCCGGCGATGCCGGACGGGTGCTGACCTTGGGCCTGATGGTCACCAAAGACCCGGAAAATGGGATCCCCAACGTGGGGGTGTACCGCCTGCAGTTGCAAAGCCGCACCACCATGACGGTGCAATGGCTGTCGGTGCGGGGGGCAACTCGGCATCTGCGCAAGGCGGCGGCCCTGGGCCAAAAGCTGGAGGTGGCAGTGGCGGTGGGGGTGGATCCGGTGGTGATTTTGGCGGCGGCCACACCCCTGCCGGTGGATCTGTCCGAGTGGCTGTTTGCCGGTCTCTACGCCGGAGAAGGGTTGCACCTGGCCCAGTGCAAAACGGTGGATCTGCAGGTGCCGGCTCATGCTGAGATCGTTTTGGAGGGCACCATCACCCCTGGGGAAGTGGCCCCCGATGGGCCTGCCGGAGATCACATCGGCTACTACGGCCCCCGCAACGAGCAGGCCCCTCTGATTCGCTTCCACTGCTTGACCCACCGCCGGGATCCCATCTATCTCACCACCTTCAGCGGCAAGCCCCCCAAAGAAAACGACATGATGGCGCTGGCCCTGAACCGCATCTACACCCCCATCCTCAGGCAGCAGGTGCCGGAGATTGTAGATTTCTTTTTGCCGATGGAGGCGCTGGGCTACAAGGCCGCTATTCTTTCCATCGACAAGGCCTACCCTGGCCAGGCGCGGCGGGCGGCTTTGGCTTTTTGGAGCGCCCTGCCCCAATTTAGCTACACCAAGTTTGTGATCGTGGTGGACAAGGATATCAATGTGCGGGATCCACGGCAGGTGCTGTGGTGCCTGTGCTCGCGGGTGGATCCGCAGCGGGATGTGTTTGTTCTGCCGGACAACCCCTTTGACACCTTGGACTTTGCCACCGAAAGACGGGGTCTGGGGGGCAAGATGGGCATTGATGCCACCACCAAAATTCCCCCAGAAACCGATGCTCCCTGGCGGGAGCCCCTTGCTCCAGATCCGGAGGTGGCCCGCTTGGTGGATCGCCGCTGGGCGGAGTACGGCTTGGCGGATCTCAATTGGCAGCCGGCGGATCCCCGCCTGTTTGGATACGATCTCTAGGCCCGCAGGGCCTCAATGGGATCCAGTTGCGCCGCTTTGCGGGCCGGGAAAATGCCAAAGACTAGCCCAATCCCAGTGGACAGGGAGAACGCCACTCCCACTGCCACCCCATCGACTTGGGTGGCCAAGGGGGTGAACACCTGCACCGCCACCAGCAGGCTGCTGCTGAGGAGGATCCCGAGCACCCCCCCGGTCACGGCAATGAAAATCGCTTCGGCGGCAAACTGCTGCAAAATCTGCCGGCTATCCGCCCCAATCGCCTTGCGCAGCCCGATTTCATGGGTGCGTTCCGCAACCGAGATAAGCATCACATTCATGATCCCCACCCCTCCCACCAGCAGGGAGAGGGCCGCCGTGCCCGTCAGTAGCACCCGCAGCAGGCTCAAAATCCTGGCCGACCCATCCAGGAGCACCTTTTGGTTGCGGATGATGAAGTCATCTTCTCCCACCAATTGGTGCCGCTGGCGCAGCAGGTTGCGGATTTGGAACTCGGCAGCAGGCAGATCGGCCTCAGAGCGGGCCGAGACGAAAATCGCCGTCAGCTCTGTGCCGTAGGGGGAGCGTCGCCCGACCAACTGATTGGCCACCACATCCACCGGCAGAAACACTCCGGCATCGCTGTTGCCAAACACCGTCGGCTTCGAGCGCAAAGTGCCGATTACCTCGAAGGGCAAGTTGTTCAGCAGGACGGTCTCCCCAATGGCAGCGGCAGGATCCAGGCCGAACAACTGGCTGGCGGCATCGCTGCCCAGCACCACCACCGGGCGCTGTTCCTCGATATCCGAGGGCAAGAGGAAGCGGCCTGCCTCGATCTCCAGGTTCAAGACCGACAAGTACTCCGGCCAAGTGCCGGTGGCCTCATAGCGGCGATCCACTCCACCTCGCACAGCGCGCACATTGGTGCCCAGGCTGGGGACAGCTGCTGACACGGCAGGCACTTCCGCAGCAATGGCTCGCACATCCTCCAAAGTGAGGGGGCGGATGTTGCCGGCATCGACCAGGCCCAAGTTGGCCGAAAAGACGATCAGCAAGTTGGTGCCCAGAGAGCGAAATTGATCCACCGCCATCTCTTGGGCGGCGTAGCCAAATCCGGCAATGGCCACCACCGCCGCATTGCCGATGAGGATCCCGAGCATGCTCAGCCCGGTTCGCAGGCGATGTCGTCGCACCATTTGCCAGGCCATTTTGGCCGCCGTTGCCAGGCTCATGGCTGTTGCTCCGCTCTTTTAATCAAAGTCTCTAGGTTCACCCCAGGAGGCAGGGCAGTAAAGACCCGATCCCCTGCCTGCAGACCGGAGAGGATTTGGGTAACTCCACCCTGAGTGATGCCCGTTTCCACGCGGCGATAGACAGGTCGTCGGGTTTGGGGATCCAGCAGGAGCACGCCTTCCTGGCTTTCCTCCCGGAGGATAGCCACTGAGGGCACCGTCAGAGCCTGAGGCTGGGGATCCCCAATGAAATCCACCGAAACAGTCATGCCGGTGCGCAAAAAGTCGGCCCCAGGCTCCGGTTCAACGAAGACCCGAAAGACGGTTACCTCTCGCACCACCACCGTAGCGGTTGCAATCCGCTTCACCCGCCCCTGCACCAGGCGGTCGGGGTAGGCCAGGGAGCGGATCTCCACCGGCTGACCCACCCGCACCTGGGCAATCTGGGCTTCTGGCACTTCTGCCCGCACCTCAATTCCCTGAGCCAGCGCCAAAATGGAACTGGAAGAAGCTGCGGTGGCATCGGAAGCTGCTGTTGTGGGAGCTACAAAGGATCCCACCTCGGCAAAGCGCTGCACCACCACACCAGAAAAAGGGGCGCGGACTTCGGTGTCAGCCAACCGGGATTGCCGTTGGGCCAGCTCGGCTTGTGCCTGGGCAATTTGGGCTTGAATTTGCTGTAGGGTTTCCGGGCGGCTCCCCAGTTGCAATCGCTCCAACTCCTGTTGAGCAGCTCGCAAATCCGCTTGCGCTTGTTCCAGGCGGGCCGAGCGTTGATCCAGCTCGCTGCGGGCTACCACCCCCGCCTGCACCAGGGCCTGGATGCGCTCTAACTCCCTCTGAGCCAAGTCCACCTGCGACCGGGCAGCATCCACCCTGGCCTGGGCCGCCGCGATCACCTGGGGGCGCTCTCCGGCCTGTTGCTCCGCTAGACGGGCTTGCAGCTCTTGAATGCGGGCTTGGGCTTGGCGAATGCCACTGGCGAGATCGCCGTAGTCCATCCGGGCCAATAACTGCCCTGCCACCACTTCATCTCCCTGATCCACCAACAGTTCCGCCAGGCGACCCGACTCGCGAGGGCTGACATTCACCTGGCGGAGCGGCTGCACCTGGCCGCTCACCCGCAGGCGTTGGGTCAGATCCACCACTTGAACCGGTACCGTCAATCTTTCCAGCCGTTCTGCCCTCTGCTGCTGCAGCTGACGCTGGATCAGGAGACCGCTGCCCCCTAGGCCGGCCAACAGCAAGCCCAAGAGCATCCAACCGAAGGGAAATCTCTTGGGGCGGGGTTTGCTCTGGGGCAGAGGCTGATCTGCAGGCCTGGGAGTAGACAGGGATCCCGTCTTGGGCTCATCGGTGTGCAGGATCACAAAAGTCTCCCGTTTGTAACAAAAGCTTTATCTTTGTCTAGCCTATTGGAAAAATGGGGGAAGCGTAAACACAGTCTCCCGCCTCTTGAGGTCTATTCGGCCAGCTCTGTACAAAAAACAGCGACGATTGTTACCATGGTTAACTGCCGGTAGCGCGGGAAAGCCATGAACGTTCGCATCAACGCTGAGGAGATCATCCGCTCCATTGAAGCTGCCCAGATGAAGCCGGATCTGCCGGAGATTCGGGTTGGGGATCAGGTACGGGTGGGAGTTCGCATCCAAGAGGGGGGCAAGGAGCGGGTGCAAGCCTTTGAGGGCACGGTCATTGCCATGCGCCACTCCGGCATTAACCGCACCATCACGGTGCGCAAGGTTTTCCAGGGAATCGGCGTGGAGCGGGTTTTCCTCATTCACTCCCCGCGCATCGAGTCGATTCAGGTGCTGCGGCGAGGTAAAGTGCGCCGGGCCAAGCTGTTCTATTTGCGGGATCGGGTGGGCAAAGCCACTCGCATCAAGGCTAAGGCAGAGAGTGCGGATAGCAAGGAACAGCTTCTTTGAAAGGTGGGTGTACCTGCTACACTGGGTAAGCGGGTGTAACCTTTGGCCAATGCGTCCTTAGTTCAGTTGGTAGAACGTCGGTCTCCAAAACCGGATGTCGGGGGTTCGAGTCCTCCAGGGCGCGCTAACCATCAGACCCCCTGCGGCGATGGCTTCAGGTGGGGACACCCCATCCAAGGTGGTTTTTGCAGCCAT
Organism: Thermostichus sp. MS-CIW-36; assembly: GCF_054059035.1. Classification (NCBI taxonomy): domain Bacteria; kingdom Bacillati; phylum Cyanobacteriota; class Cyanophyceae; order Thermostichales; family Thermostichaceae; genus Thermostichus; species Thermostichus sp. MS-CIW-36. Next base: position 97,073 of record NZ_JBSSBR010000006.1, on the reverse strand, counting down.
GAAGTCCGTCAGTGTACCCAACCTACTCCCTGCGCTGCTGCTGGGGCTGCTGTTTTGGCTAGGGATCCCTATCTGGCCTGGATCGGGTGTGGTGGCAACGGCAGCGAGCAACAGGGTAGATCACGAGATCGATCGACTGTTTGAGGAAGCCTTTGCTGCAACTCAGAGGGGAGATTTTGCCCGGGCGGAAACCCTGTGGACTCAACTGTTGCAGATCCAGCCGGACAACCCGGCCCTGTGGAGCAACCGGGGCAATGCCCGTGTCAGCCAGCACCAACTGCAGGCAGCTCTGGAGGATTACGCTGAGGCCATTCGTTTGGCCCCTGAGGCACCGGATCCCTATCTCAACCGAGGGGCTGCTTTGGAGGGGTTGGGGCGGTGGCAGGAAGCAATTGCCGATTATGAGCGGGTGTTGCAGTTGGATCCCAACGATGCGGCGGCCTACAACAACCGTGGCAATGCGGAAGCAGGGCTGGGCCAATGGCAACAGGCCTTGGCTGACTACCGCCGCGCCACAGAATTGGCTCCCGACTACGCCTTTGCTCAGGCCAACTATGCTCTGAGCCTCTACCAGGTGGGCGAAACAGAAGCTGCCCTGCGCTTGATGCGGGCTCTGGTGCGCAAGTACCCGAAGTTTCCAGATATGCGGGCTGCTCTCAGCGCCATTCTTTGGGCGCAGGGTCGCCAGGGAGAGGCTGAAAGTCACTGGGTGGCTGTGCAAGGACTGGATCCCCGCTACGCCGACCTGGAATGGGTGAAAACCGTCCGCCGTTGGCCACCGGCGATGGTGGCAGCTCTGGAGCGTTTCCTTTCTCTCAAGTCGTGAGGATCGGGATCGCGTCGGAGATACCCTGGGCCTTGACTCTGCGCATTGACGAAACAGTTGCTGGGGATCCTCGCAGCCAGAGTCTCAGGTTACATCCTGTCTGGGGGTATGGAGATTGCTAGATTGGGATCAAGCCGAGGGCCGATTCCAGCAGCAGGCTTAACCCAGAGCCAAGAGAGCGCAGAGGGATCCCGGAGCCTCTCGGTAGACTGTGAAAAAGACTGTGTAAAGGATTGCTTCCTGCGACACCTTGTCGCTTTCTTCTTCGTCTGTTTCAGTCCTATCGCGGCGCGTGGTATCAACGTGAGTGCAATGGCTTGTTTCTCTCGCTCTTCTTCCTTCTTCCCTGATGGGAGAGGGAGGCTGCGAAATCACTGGAGCTGGGCAGGGCTGTTGCTCATGGTTCTGCAGCTTGGGCAACCCGCCGTGGCTCAGACGGAAACCCGAGTTTGGAGCGGAACCGGCCAAATTTTGAGCGGCCAGGGGCAGGGGGCGACGGTGCAATTGATCTTGGAAACGGGTGGCGGGCGTATCTGGAGCCAATCGGGGCCGGCTTTGGATGCACCCTTTTCCGGCGGCCATATTTCGGTAACCAGCGGCGATGGCACTTGGCAAATCCAATCGCAAGGGGATCAGTTGTTGGTCACCTTTTACCGCGGCGAGCAGATCATCCGCTGGCAACTGCGGCCCATGGGCGAGATCCCCAGCTCTTCTCCTTCTGCGCCATCCAGCTCCCTGAGCAGTGACTCCGCCCAGCCCGTAGCGTTGCCCGTCCAAGAGCTGGTGATTCCAGTACTGAAGAATTTGCCCGGCAACCCCTGAGGGATCCCTGCCCCGCCGGTTCTCGACCCATGAAACCTGGTGCGTTGGCCGCTGGGGCTATCAAACCTGTGGCCACTGGAATGGGCTGGGATGATTTTGGGGGCGGTGGGCCTGGGGGATCCTATCCCATCGGCAGTTAGCCCGCCTGTTGTTTAGCTGAGCAGCGGGACACAGGGCAGGGGCAGTTGAGCCGCTGCCGCCGCATCCAGCAACCACAGCAGCCGTCCTCTGGGGTTTATGCGCTGGCAGGGTAGGTGGGCCTCGGTGGTCAGCGCCTCTTTCACGATGGGGGCTTTGTTCGCTCCGGTTACCAGGAACACCACCTGGGCTGCCTGATTGAGGACGGGATAGGTCAAGGTTAGACGCGGCTCCTGCCCTTTTTGCCCCACTGTCACCCAGCGGTGCTGCACCTGCAGAGCGGCGGTGTCGGGAAACAAGGAAGCTGTGTGGCCGTCTTCCCCCACTCCCAGCCATACCAGGTCGAGAGAAGGGCACTCTGCACCGAAAATCTGCCGCAGGGTCGCCTCGTATTCGGCAGCATCGCGAAGGGGATCCCCCGCTTGGGTGGGCATAGGGAAAACTTGAGCCGCCGGGATCCCGATCTGCTCCAGCAAGGTTTCCCGCACCATACGGTAGTTGCTCTCAGGGTGATCCGGGGGAACATAGCGCTCGTCTCCCCAGAACAGCCAGGTTTGTTGCCAAGGGATCCCTGGGGTTTGGGCCAGGGCAGCATACAGCTTCTTGGGGGTGCTTCCTCCCGCCAAGGCCACCGTAAAGCGTCCCCGCTCGCGAATGGCAGCGGCTGACCGAGCTTGCCAAATCTCGATGGCCCGTTGGATTAAGACGGGGCCCTCCGGAAAGATCTCCAACTGGAATCCCTGCATACACCGAAGCCCTACTGCCGACCTATGCTGGGTCAGCCGACCTGCACCAACACTTTACCGAAGGGATCCCCTAAGCGGGGCAAACACTAGGAAGCCACCGCCAGCTCTTTGGCTTCTGCCCGAATTTGCTCGTAGAGGGCGCGCAGCTTCAGGCCCACGATGATCTGAATCAGACCAGAGCCATTGCGGGATCCCGGGTATTCTGGGTGCTTGCGCAACAGTTCCGTCAGCTCGCCATAGTAGCGGGTGGACAGGTTGCTCAGGTGGTTCTCGATGTAGATGACCTCTTCCAGCTTGTCGAAGGTGCCGTCGATCTCCAGAATCGAAACCGGGTGCTCGAAGTAGGTGGAAGGGCCATAGTGGAGGCGGATCCCCGGGTAGGAACAGGTCAGCTTTTTGCCGCAGGGGATCCAATCAATGGTGGAGCCTTCGTCAAAGAGATAGACATGGTCGAAGTACTTCACCCCTTCCCGCTGGATCAGCCGCACCCGCAGTACTTTGTGCTCTGAATCCAGCTCCGGCAACAACTGGGTAGGCAAAACCTCAATGACGGCATCGGCGTACTGCTTCTGCACATCGACATAGGCTTCAAAGTCCGGGCGGCGAGCCTCGATTGAGCGCAACACATCTTCGTAGGTGTGGCCCCGCTCGGCCATGTCCCGCTTCACCTTCCAAGCAATCTTGATCTCCGGCGCCAGATCCAAGTACACCTTGAAGTCCAGCAGCTGGCGCACCCGCTCGTCATACATGGGATGCAGCCCCTCCAGGACGATGATGCGGTTGGGCTCCACCAGCTCCGGTGGGTCAATCAGCCCCGTCTCGTGGTTGTAGATGGGCTTCATCACACTTTGGCCGTTCTTAAGCGCCTTGGCCTGCTCGTACATCAGGTCGAAGTTGTTGGCGCGGGGATCCAGCGCCGTGATGCCCTTCTCTTTGCGCTGGTAGCGATCCAAGGAGTGATAGTCATCCAGACAGATGGTGGTAATCAGATCCCGGCCAAATAGATCCCCCAGCCGGCGTAAAAAGGTGGACTTGCCACAGCCAGAATCTCCGGCGACACCAATCATCACAACACGATCAGGACTGCTTGCCATGGGAACTCCTCGGGGACGGGCAGGGCAAAACTGAGAAAAAGGCTCTAGAAAGTTACCAACTGTTACGGTCTTGCATGATACCAAATAAAGCCGTTACATCACAAGCCGCTGGCAGGCCAGAGAGGTGGGCACCCTAAGCAACAATTTAACAAAAAATCCATATTTTTGGCCGATGAGCTTGGCCGGGATTATTTTTCCGGGGTTGCCGCTCTCAGGACGGCCTGGGGGGCTGGCGAAGGTCGTCTGCTGTTCTTCTGGCAAGTTCCATTTGAGCAGCCGGGCTGCTGTGGTGTTTGCTATTTTGCTATATGTAAACTCATTTCCTCCCAGTGCCAGGAGCAGATCGCAGGTATGGTTGCCAGCGCAGAAAAGCGAGAGGTTGTCGTCAATCTGTATCGTCCCAACGCACCGTTGATCGGCCACTGCGTGGAGACCTACTCCATTGTCGGTGAAGGAGCACCCGGACTGACTAAGCACATTGTGCTCAGCTTGCCGGATCCCAACTACCGCTACCTAGAAGGGCAAAGCGTTGGCATTATCCCTCCTGGCGAAGATGCCAAGGGCAAGCCCCACAAGCCCCGCCTTTACTCGATTGCTTCCACCCGCTTTGGCGATGATGGCGAGGGGCGCACCGTCTCTTTGAGCGTGAAGCGGGCTGAATATGTCGATAGAGAGACAGGCCAGCCGGGGGTGGGGGTCTGCTCCGGCTTCCTCACCGATTTGAAGGCAGGCGACGAGGTGATGATCACGGGGCCATCGGGGAAAACCTTCCTGTTGCCTGAAGATGAGAATGCCAACCTGATCTTGATCGCCACCGGCACCGGCATTGCCCCTTTTCGCGCCTTCATCAAGCACCTGTTTGAAGAGGATCCCAACTATCAGGGCAAGATCTGGCTGTTCTTTGGGGTGCCCACCACCTCCACCTTGCTCTACCACGGGGATCTGGAGGCTTGGAAAGCCCAGTACGGGGATCGCTTCCGCGTCGATTACGCCATCAGCCGCGAGCAACAAACCCCCGATGGCAAGAAAATGTACGTGCAAAACCGCATGGCCGAGTACGGCGCCGAGCTGTGGGAGATGCTGCAACAGCCCAACACCTACACCTACATCTGCGGCCTCAAGGGGATGGAGGACGGGATCAACAACGTCATGGGGCCTTTGGCCGAACAAGCCGGTCAGGATTGGAGCAAGTTCCAGAAGGAACTGAAGAAAGCAGACAGGTGGCACGAAGAAACCTACTGATCCCTGCTTGTGATCCCTGCTTGTCGGTTTGTCAGCGCCAATAGGGATCCCGTTCCTTGCTTGAGAGCACTGGCGTGGGGAGTATGTCAAAATGCTTCTATCTCCCAGCGTATGCGCTTTTTTCCCAGGAGCATCGAACCGTGGACGCGCGCTACAATCCCCAGGCCATTGAGAGCAAGTGGCAGGCCCACTGGCGTGAAATTGGGCTGGATCGCACCCCAGAGCTGAAGGACGGGAGCCGCAAATTTTATGCCCTGTCTATGTTCCCCTACCCCAGCGGCAACCTGCACATGGGGCATGTGCGCAATTACACCATCACCGATGTGATTGCCCGCCACAAGCGAATGCAGGGATACGCGGTGTTGCACCCGATGGGCTGGGATGCCTTTGGCCTGCCGGCGGAGAATGCCGCCATCGACCGGGGGATCCCACCGGCCAAGTGGACCTACCAAAACATTGCCCAGATGCGGGAGCAACTGCAGCGGTTGGGCCTGTCCTACGACTGGGAGCGGGAGATTACCAGTTGTTCGCCGGACTACTACAAGTGGACGCAGTGGATCTTCCTGCAATTTTTGCAGGCGGGCTTGGCCTACCAGAAAGAGGCGGCGGTGAACTGGGATCCGGTGGATCAGACGGTGTTGGCCAACGAGCAGGTGGATGCGGAGGGGCGTTCCTGGAGATCCGGCGCCCTGGTGGAAAAGCGCATGCTCAAGCAGTGGTTTTTCAAAATCACCGCCTATGCCGACCAACTGCTGGCGGATCTGGAAAAGCTCTCCGGCTGGCCGGAGCGGGTGCGCACCATGCAGGAGAACTGGATCGGCCAATCGGTGGGGGCTAAGGTGATTTTCAAAACCGAGGCAGGGGACGAGCTGGCAGTGTTCACCACCCGGCCCGATACCCTCTGGGGGGCCACCTTCATGGTGCTGGCGCCGGAGCACCCCTTGGTGGACAAGCTCACCACCGCCGAGCAACTGCAGGCCGTCAGAGCCTATCAAGCCCAGGCCGCTGCCCGCAGCGAGATCGAGCGCAGCGCCGAAGACCGGGAAAAAACGGGGGTTTGGACGGGATCCTACGCCATCAACCCCGTTAACCAAGAGCGGATCCCCATCTGGATTGCCGACTATGTGTTGATGGGCTACGGGACGGGGGCCATCATGGCTGTGCCTGCCCACGACCAGCGGGATTTCGAGTTTGCCCGCAAGTTCGGCCTGCCCATCAAGCGGGTGGTGCAGCCGCCGGAGGGTTCTCCGGCCTCAGCGGATCGCGCCAGCGGGACGGAGTCCTCAGAACTGCAGGCTGCCTGGACGGGGGAAGGGGTGATGATCAACTCTGGCCCCCTAGACGGGATCCCGGTGGGCAAAGGCCCAGGGCAAAGCGTGGAAAGAGCCATCGCCTGGCTGGAAGCCCAGGGGCTGGGGGAAAAGCAGATCAACTACCGCCTGCGGGATTGGCTGATCTCGCGGCAGCGCTACTGGGGTTGTCCCATCCCGGTGATCCATTGTCCCCACTGTGGCATTGTGCCGGTGCCGGAGAAGGATCTGCCGGTGCTCTTGCCGGAGGATGTGGAGCTGACGGGGCGAGGGGGATCCCCGTTGGCCCAGTTGGAGGACTGGGTGAAGGTGAAATGCCCCACCTGTGGCACGGAAGCCCGCCGGGAAACCGATACCATGGACACCTTTGTCTGCTCGTCGTGGTACTTCCTGCGCTTCAGCGATGCCCGCAACGACCGAGAGATCTTCCGCAAAGACCGGGTGAACGCCTGGCTGCCGGTGGATCAGTATGTGGGCGGCATCGAGCACGCCATCCTGCACCTGCTCTACTCCCGCTTTTTTACCAAGGTGTTGCGGGATCGGGGGCTGCTGGATTTTGACGAGCCGTTCCTGCGTCTGCTCACCCAGGGGATGGTGCAAGGGCGCACTTACTACAACCCCAACAAGTCCGGCAAGGATCGCTGGATCCCGGCAGCTCTGGTGCAGGATCCCAACGACCCGCGGGATCCGGAAACGGGCGAGCCCCTGCAAGTTATCTACGCTACCATGTCCAAGTCCAAGGGCAACGGCGTGGATCCCGAGGAGGTGCTGGCCCACTACGGGGCGGATACGGCCCGCATGTTTATCCTCTTCAAGGCCCCGCCGGAGAAGGATCTGGAGTGGGACGATGCCGATGTGGAGGGGCAATTTCGCTTTCTCAACCGCGTCTGGCGGCAGGTGTACGAGTTTGTCGTTCGCGGTGGCGGGACGGAGTCCTTGCAGAGCGGGGCCCCAGAGCTGTTGCCGGCCAAGGTCGAGGTGGGATCCCTGACCAAGGCGGAAAAAGATCTGCGCCGGGCCATCCACACCGCCATCAAGGAAGTCAGCGAAGATCTGGAAAACGATTATCAATTCAACACCGCCATTGCCGAGCTGATGAAGCTGAGCAATGCTCTGGGGGAGGCCGGGATCCCGGATTCGCCGGTCTATGCAGAGGGGATCCGCACGCTGGTGTTGCTGATGGCGCCCTTTGCCCCCCATATTGCGGAGGAGCTGTGGCAGGCGCTGGGGGGCGCAGACTCGGTGCATCGGCAGTCTTGGCCCAGCTATGACCCGGCAGCGCTGGTGGCCGACACGGTGACCATTGTGATTCAGGTGAACGGCAAATTGCGCGGCTCGTTTGAGGCCCCTGCCGAGGTAACGCCGAAGGAGCAGGAACAGTTGGCCCTTCGGTCAGAAGCAGCGCAGAAATACCTGGAGGGGGCAACACCCAAAAAAGTGGTGGTGGTGCCGAAAAAGCTGGTTAACTTTGTCCTCTAACGGCGGGCCTGGCCAAAATGTTCCGCACTGCTGACACGAACGGGATCGGGGCTTTCACCAAATTTTCGGGCTGGAGGCCCGCACCATAGCCGCAGGCTTGGTGTCGGGAGGAAAGCCCGCCTCCTTATGGGTTTGCCGGCCAAAGTCTGGATGAACTACAATAAGCCCATGAGCCAGACTATATCCGTACGTTGCAAGCTGATAGTCCCACAAGAGTTGCGTCAAGAAATTGATCGCACCTTGCAGAGATTTGCTGACGCTTGCAACCAGATTCTCGATACCGCCAAACAAAAGAACTGCTGGAACACCGCCAAGCTGCACCACTTGGTCTATCGACCGGTAAGGGCAGCAACAGGGCTGAAGGCCAACCACGTCTGTCAGGCGCTCCGTCGAGTGATTAGTAACGCCAAGGCAGTGAAGCAAGTCCACAAGTTCCGCCCCACCAGTCTGACTTTGGACGCTCGTACCTTTAAGTACCGAGAGTCCGACCAAGCCGTGGGCGTGACCCTGATGAGCGGACGGGTTTGGCTCAAGCTCAAGATTGGCGGTTATCAAATCGCTTTGCTGCGGGGGCAAACACCCACCAGTGCTACTCTGTCCAAGACCAAGCAAGGGGAGTACTACATCAACATTGCGGTTGAGTTGGACACTCCCCCGACTGGCAAGACTCCCAAGGTAATCGGAGTTGACTTGGGCAGGCGGGATATCGCCACCGCTAGCAACGGACGCTCTTGGAGTGGAGAACACATCCAGGCCGTCCGTGACCGGTTCAGCCGTGTACGCGCCAAGGTTCAATCCAAACGCACTCGCAGCTCTAGGAGGCTGTTGAGAAGGCTCTCTGGGAGAGAACGGCGCTACCAGACATGGCTGAACCATAACATCAGCAAAACCTTGGTCAGGGATGCCCAGGCTATTGGTGCGGCACTGGCTTTTGAAGACTTAACAGGCATCAGAGATTGCTTGAATCAGAAGCCTCGGAGCAAGACTGAGCGGCGCAGGACTAACAACTGGGCGTTCTACCAGCTCAGGATGTTTGTGGCCTACAAGGCTGCCATTGCTGGAGTGCCTGTGGTACTGGTGCCGCCTGCCTACACCAGTCAGACCTGCCACAAATGCCTGCACATCCACCCTGAGCGGGGTAAGTCCTACCGCAATGGTAAGTCGTTCAAGTGTGGACACTGCGGGTGGGAAGGGGATGCTGACTATAACGCTGCTCAAGTAATCTCTCTCCTTGGGGCGACTGTAAACTCGCCTGAAATTCCGAAACTTAGCTGTCCTCTGGGGCCGCTAGGGATTGGGATAAAGCCCGCACCCTGCGCATAGCGCGGGTGTCGGGTAGTTTACTCGGCGTGGCAGCTCATCGACTTTCCAGGATCGGGCTATGCTGGACTGAGGACTACACCCATCTCCCTGTTGCCATGCGAGATCTTCTGCGCGACATTCTTCGGGATTGCTCTGGCTTTGTGGAACTGCGCTACCACGGCAAGGTGTTTCGCAGCATTACTGCCGAGAAGGGCCGCCTTGAGCGCACCGCGGTTCGTCGCCGTTCCGGAGTGGGGGTGCGGGTGTTGGAGGCCGGCACTTGGGGCTTTGCTGCCACCGGGGATCCCTCGCCGGCTGCTATTCGGGAGGCCATCGCTGAGGCTCGCCGTGCTGCTCAAGCCAGTGCCGACTACCGCAAGCAAAAACTGGGATCCCTGCCCAGTGTGCGGCTGGCCCAAGGGGAGTTCTGCGAGCCCGGTGTGGAGGAGGTGCTGAATAAGCCGCTGGAGGCGAAGATCCAGTTGGCTCTGGAAACCGAGGCGCAGGCCCGGCAGGCCTCTCGCCAAATTAGCTCCGCCAGTTGCACCTACAACGAGATTTACGAGGAAAAAGCCATCGTCACCACCGATGGGGCGGATGTGGCCTTTCGTCTGGTGCGCCCCGAGCTGCGAGTTCAGGCGGTGGCCGAAGCTGCCGGCCAGCTCAGCAGTGGCTCCGAGGCCATTGGGGTAACAGGGGGATGGGATTGCCTGTTCCGCTCGCATCCCTTGCAGATGGCGGAAAAGGCGGCTGCTACCGCTGTTGACTTGTTGTCCGCAGGCTACGCGGAAGGGGGATGGGCCACGGTTATTCTGTCGCCTTCCATCGTGGGGCTATTGGTGCACGAGGCCATTGGCCACACTGTCGAAGCGGATTTTGTCCTGGCGGGTTCTGTGGCTGCCGGCAAGCTGGGGCAGCGGGTGGCCAGCGACTTGGTTACTCTCAAAGACTCCGGCCATTCAGAGTTTATGCCAGGGGCAGGGGGAACCCTTCCTGTGGACGACGAGGGCGTTCCTACCCAAAGCACCACCATCATCCAAAACGGCATTCTGGTCAGCTATCTCCACAACCGCGAAACTGCTGCCCACTTTGGCGTAGAGCCCACCGGCAATGCCCGCGCCTGGGAATATGCCGATGAGCCTTTGATCCGCATGCGCAACACCTTCATTGAACCCGGATCCCAAACGCTAGAGGAAATCATCGCCAGCACTCCCGATGGCTACTTCCTGGATGGGGCCAGGAACGGGCAGGCGGACTCCACCGGCGAGTTTATGTTTGGCGTGGAGCGGGCCTACCGCATTCGCGATGGCAAGCTGGCGGAGTTGCTGCGCGGTGTCACCATCACCGGCAATGCTTTTGAGGTGCTGCAATCGGTGGATGCCGTCTCGCGGGACTTCCTGTGGGATTTGGGATCCGGCCATTGCGGCAAGGGTCAACCGGCCAAGGTGGATGCGGGCGGCCCCTACATTCGCTGTCGGGCCATTGTAGGTGGGCAACAACCTGTGTAGTTATTCCCTTGGCGCTCCACAGCTAGCCCAGAGGTGAAGCCTACAGCTCGCTCTGTAAAGGGGACTGGCAGGCCAGCTCCAGGACTACCGAAAGCTGCTGGCCAGGAGCTACACAGAAACTCTGTCCTGCCGGCACGACTGACCGTGGGGGAGTTCACAGGACAGCCAATCCGTCCGCAAAAATTAGGGATCCCCTCACCTGCGGGGATCTCAGATGGGGTACTGGATCAAACCTTAGCGAGGGAAAACCACCTGGGCTCGCAACTCGCCCGGCGGGTTGGCCTGCGTGTGAATGTTGATGTAGTAAGCTCCGGCCAAAAAGCTGGAGACTTGCTCAGGGGTGAGGTTGGCTTCCAGTCGGAAATTCCCCGACTGATTGCCTGGATTCGGCAACATGTTCAAGACAAAGGCCACCGGCCCTGTGGCCTGGGCGAAAGATTGTCCTGAAGGTACGTATCAGGCCAAGCTTCGGATTCATCTCTGGGTTTAAAAGATGGCAAAATCACTGCTACCGAGAGACAAAAATCCCCACCCTGTGGGGGGCGGGGGATGGTGTAGACTGCACGCGGAGCAGAAATCTCTGACCGTACCTATAAAGTTTAAAGTTGCGGAGAGGGGGAGAGGGTTCACCCAGGCACTTTCCCCAAGCTCGGTTCAGGATAGATCTGTCTATCCTCTGGCCGAGGCGGCCAAAGCAGAGTTCATGATCGGCCAGAACCAGTGGGGCCGCATCAGGATGACAGTGTCGATGACGTGGATGATGCCGTTATCGGCTTCGATGTCCGCTTGGATAACGGTGGCGTTATTGACCTCGAAAACGTCCCCTTCGATCAACAAGTCGATGGGGGATCCCTCTACCGAGCCCACACTTTGGTACTTGGCCAAATCTGCCTTTTTCAAGCGGCCGGGCACCACGTGGTAACACAAGATGCGGGTCAGTTGGGGGATGTTTTGCACCAGAGTGGTGATGGTGCCAGGAGGCAGCTTGGCAAAAGCCCCATCGGTGGGGGCAAAAACGGTAAAGGGGCCAGGGCTTTTGAGAGTGTCTACCAGGTTTGCCGCTTTAACGGCAGTTACCAAGGTGGAAAAGCCCTCAGCAGAGACGGCAATATCGACAATATCGGGCATGGTCGGGATCCTTTGGCTGGGAAGTTGCTGCTAACAAAGTTGCTGCTCGAAATGTTTTGGGATGGTTAAAGTTGCCATAGGCTAGCGATAATTCTGATCTTGGATGTAGGAAAGACGGGCGGCTTCTCGGATCCCGTATTCCGGTCGAGTGAAGCGATTGAGTTGGCCCTCAAAATAACGGCGGTTCATCATCAAGTGCCGTGGATTTGGATCATCAAGGGGATACAAGAAAGCGGCCCTTCCCGCCTGAATCACGGCTGAGGTGACGTTGTACATGGAGCGCTGGAAGCTAACCCCCAATTGAATCAGCATGTCCTCTTCGCCGCGGCAATGCTTGCGATAATACTCCACCAAATACTGGGGCAAAAAGTGGTACATATCCTGGTGCAAGAGCGTGGGCGGGATCCCGGCGGTGCCCACCGGAAACTTATCGGCGTAGAGGATCCCGTAGTGGAAGTCCAACTGGTTGGTGGGAACTTCGTTGGCCTGGGCGTTGTAGGACTTAGTGCCGCGGAAAGGAGAGGTGCGATAAAACACGGCCTCTACATAGGGGAAGGCAGCCTCATATAGCCAGGTGAATCCCTTGGATTTGGGCACAATATCGTACCATTCTCCCCGAATACGCACGCGGTGGTAGATGGGTCGTCCGGCAATGGCGAAGATCCCGTTGACCAGAAAGTTCATCGCCTCCGGCACGCTGGTAATTTTGCCTTCATCGTAGAGATCGCTCATCTCAAAAAAGACCGGAGCCATCACCTCCCAAAACAGGCCCAACACCGAGTACATGGTGGCCTGGCGGCACAGCTCCAAGAACATATCAGGGAAGAGCTTGTATAGCCCCATCAACAAGGGGTTGCCCTGGCAATAGGCGCGGATGGCGCGGTCGGCATTTTGCTTATATTCCTCGGAATCCATGTAGGGATCCAGCAAGCCCCCCATATCCCGGTGCCAGAGCATGGCCCGCATACATTCTTCGGCAAATTCCATGTTGATGCGGTCATGCCAGAGGTGATGCAAAATCCTGGGCAGCTTGCGCTTCAGCTCCCCCTTTTCCATAAACTCCAGCAGCTCGGGATGGGCCGTAGCCTGGCCTCGCCAAATGCGCAAATCCGCGTTATCCCCCGCGTAGTGGTTGGCCAGCTTCAGATACTCTTCAGGAATGATGAACTTGAAAAAAGGCAAGGGATCCACAAACACCTGCTCGGCAATGTAGAGCAGATCCCGCCAGTAGAAATCCATTGGCACGGCATAGGCTTTGTAGAGGCCGATAATTTGCATCAGGTTTTCCGGCGTATCCGGCAACATGGATCCCCCAGCCTCCAAGCGGTGGACTACATCCGCAAAAGGGTGGGTAGAAGGGGGCAGCTTGCGGGCTGTGAGGGTTGTCGTCATAGAAGAAGTCTCCAACTCTTCAAAAGTCCTGGCTCCATAGGGGGCATCTGCTGGGATCTCAATTCCTGGGAGTTTCCCGCTTGCCTGGATCGGCTCCAGAGAGGGTGATGGGGGCAAGGTCACCGGCTGATGCCAAGATAAGCGTTTGGGCCTGAGCCACCTGGGTGGATAGGGTAAAGGCCAACGGTTGTGGCCATTTCACCAGGTTCATGGGCTGGATCCCAAACCAAACGATCAAGGCCGTCAAAATCAGCCCCGGGATCCGCTCCCAGCCATGCACGCGTGGGTAGTAGGCGGTACGGTTGTCCAATTTGCCAAAGCAGGTGCGGTTTAGCAAAATCACGAAGTACACCGCCGTCAAACCGGTGCCACAGATGCTGATCAAAGTCGGCAAAGGAAAATCCTGATAGCTGCCCTGGAAGATCAAAAACTCCGCCACAAAGCCCACCAGGCCAGGGATCCCGGCGCTGGCCATCCCCCCCAAGATGAGCAGGGCGCTCACTGTGGGCAAGCCTCGCAAGGGGTTGAGCAGGCCGTTGAGTACGTTCAGATCCCGCGTTCCCACTTTGCGCTCCACCAAGCCCACCAGATCAAACAGCAGCGCCAAGATGAGACCATGGGAGACCATCTGCACCATCGCCCCGGTCAGGCTAATGGGGGTGGCTGCCGCCATGCCCAGCAAGATGTAGCCCATGTGGCCAATGGAGCTGTAGGCCACCATGCGCTTGATGTCTTTTTGGGCGATGGCTGCCAAAGCCCCGGACAACACGGCAATGGCTCCCCACCAGGCTAGGATCCCGCCCAGGTCGGCCCAAGCTTGGGGAAACAACTGCAGCCCAAAGCGAAACAGACCGTACGTGCCTAACTTGGAGAGGATCCCTCCCAGAAGGATGGCCACTGGCGGCGACGACTCCCCGTATGCATCAGGCAACCAGGTGTGGAAGGGGATCAGCGGCATCTTAATGCCGAAAGCCACGATCAAGGCCAACAGTGTCAAGGTCTGGGCAACAGGGCTGAGAGAGGTGATGCGGATCTCCAGCAGCTCAAAGCTATGGGGATCCCCCAGCCAGTAGATGGCCAAAAAGGCCCCCAACAGAAAGATGGCGGAAACGGCGGTGTAAATCAAAAACTTGATGGCAGCATAATCCCGCTTGGGGCTGCCCCAAATGGAGATGAGCAGGTAGATCGGGATCAGCACCAGCTCGTAAAACAAGAAGAACAAAAGCAGGTTCTGGGCAACAAAAGCCCCGTTGACCGACCCGCTCATGAGCAAAATGCAGCCGTAAAAGAGGTTGGGCCGCTTCACCTCTGGCTCAGCTGTCAGCACCGCAATCAGCGTGAGCAGCCCATTCAAAGCCACCATCAGCAGGGAAAACCCGTCCAGGCCCAGGGAGTAGCTCAGCCCAATTGACGGGATCCAATCCCACCGCTGCACCCACTGCAGCCCTTCCGCTTGCAGGTCAAAGTTGGCAAACAGCAGCAGCGAGATCACCAGCGGGATCCCGGCCAAGGCCACCGCCAGCTTTCGCCCCCCCAAGCCCAGGAACAGGAGCAGGGATCCCAAGATCGGCAACACAATCAAGGCACTCAGCATGGTCTTTTCCCTCTTTATCTAAGGACTCCGTCCCGCTACCTTGCCCAAGCCTAGAGAATCAGCCAGCCCAGCAGGGCCACCCCCACCACAATCGTCAGCACGTAGGCTTGCAACTGGCCAGAGGTGGTGTATTTCAAAACCTGTCCACCCGCCAATACCGCCAAGCTGGTCAAATTTACCAAGCCGTCCACCACATAGCGGTCGAACAAGGCTGTAACCTCAGAGATGATGCGTACCGCAAACACCACACTGGCCCGGTAGAGCTTGGGGGTGTAGAAGTCGTTGGCCAACAAATCCTGCCAGTCGGCCAAGAAGGCCCAGTCCACCGGCTGCCGCTGCGGACGCAGATACAGCCAGGCTCCCAAGGCAATGCCTGTCAAGCTGGATCCCGTCATTACCCCAACAGGGATCCCTTCCAGAGCGGGAATCAGACCTAGTGCCGCTAGGATCATGGGCATGTGCAGCGTTACCCCCATCATGGCGGTGCTGGGCAGCATCATCGGCCAATGCACCTCTGGCGAGCGCTCGCTCATCTGCTGCGGTTTGCCCCCCCAAACAAGGCCAAACACCCGTGTCAGCCCTAGGGCCGTCACCGCATTGGTGACCAGCACGACTGCCGCCCACAACCCCTGCCCCGATTGCACCAACTGCTGCCACAGATCCGTCAGCACCCAAAAGGAGCCGAAGGGAGGCAAAGCGATGATTCCAGCCATCCCGGTCAAGAAGCACAGCCCCGAGATAGGGCGCCGCGACCACAAGCCTCCTAGATAGCGCAGATCCTGGGTAATGCTGTTCCAGATCACCATGCCCAGCGCCATCACCAACAGGGCCATCGCGGGCGCATAGGTCAGCAGCAACCCATAGGCTTGCTGGGGATGACCGGTGCCCACCGCCACAAAGATCAAGCCCATGTAGGCGCTCACCAGATAAGACAGGGCCCGCTTGGCATCGATCTGGGCCAAGGCCACTAGGGATCCCCCCACCGCTGTCAAGCCGCCGATGGTTAGCATCACCCTTAGCACTGTTGGGGAAAGCTCGTAGAGGGGTTGCAGGCGAATCAACACCCAGGCCCCTGTGCCCACCACCACCGCATTGCGCAAGATCGTCGAGGGGATCGGCCCTTCCATCGCCTCATCCAGCCACAGGTGCAGAGGAAATTGGGCACACTTGCCTACGGGGCCGGCCAGCAACCCCAGCCCTACCAGGGCCAGCAGGGTGGGATCCACAGTGACAGATCCTGCCTGCACCGCCTCTGCCCAGGCCGCCAAATCCTCAAACTCCCAGGAGCCGGTCAGGGGATAGATGGCGATTACCCCCATCAAGAGCAACAGGTCGCCGATGCGCTTGGTTAAAAAAGCATCCCGCGCTCCCGTCACCACCAGCGATTGGTTGAACCAAAAGCCCACCAACAGGTAAGTGCCCAGGGTCAAAATCTCCAGGATCACGTAGCTGAAAAAGAGGGAGTCGCACAAAGCCAAGGCACACATCCCCCCCTCAAACAGGCCCAGCAGGGAGAAAAACCGCGCCCAGCCCCAGTCCATTTCCATGTAGCCAAAGCCGTAGATCTGGGCCACCAGGTTCAGCCCCGTCACCACAGCGCAGGCCCCCAGAGTTACCGATGACACCTGCAGCGGCAGCTCTAACATCAGATCCCCCACCTGTAGCCAGGGCAACCGAATGACCTGCGCCGGCTGATCCCAAATTGCCACCAGCGCCCCCACGCTGTGCAGGAAGGCCATCAACGTCAAGAGCGCATTCAGATAACCTGCCGGACGTGGTCCCGTGCGCCGGGTGATTCCTGGGGACCAGATCAGCGCTCCCGCCCACGCCACCAAAGCGTAGAGGGGAATCAGCCATGCAGTTGTGACCAGCCCGTTCAAGCTCATAATCCTCCTTCGGCCAGGGATCTTGGCCAAACTGGAACACTTGCTGAGATCCTGTAAAAAATCTTAAGCAGCATCTTAGCTGCGAACCGAGATAGATAAAAATTGAACTTTCCGATAAAAACTATAGACAAAAATCTATAGTTCAAGCAGGGGGAGCAGAATAACCTCTGTCGTTGTCACCCCCTCACTCTCTAAAGCGTAGATGGAAATGAACCCCTTGGGAACCTAAGGATTTGCGATTGTTTGGACACAGGGAATGATCAAGAAAACTGGGTTTAGCGCTCCGCACCGCCAAAGCGAAGGCCTACGGCCCGCTGTCGCGACAGAGCGGCTTTGTGTTATGGTACGGGTTGATCTCCGCCAACTTGAATATGGCGCAGTGTCAACAAAAAGTGTCTGGGAGTTCATCCCAGTAGTTGGGGCTATGGCATCCGCTAACGCAAACACGACCCCGTCCACCCCTTCTCCCAAGGTTGCTGCTCAAGCTGCTGTGAAATTGCCGAGAAGACTGAGAACAACGACTTAGAAGGGCGTCTTGACTTTGGGTTGCTTGACCTTTAGCTCGCGAAGCCGTTTCAACATCTTCTGGAAATACTCCGCCAGGTAATCCTCAAGCGAGGTCAGAGAGGCCAGTTCAATCCCCAAGGTTTCGCATACAGGCGTCATATCGGCGTGCATGGGTTCTTTGGCCGCGATCACCTCCACAAACGCCAGCCGGTCGGCAATGTTCCAGCTCCACTGAAAAAACTGCGCCACCTTGCGCGCCCCTCTCAGCAGTCCCAGCGGCATGGTGCTGACTTTGGCCTTTTTGCCGGAGAGCTGCTCGCACAAGGCGATGACTTCTCGGGCCGTCCAAGCCTTAGGCCCCACCAAGGGAAAGATTTGCTGCTTGGCGGCTTCTACACTGAGGGATCGCACCGCAAACCGGGCAGCATCCAAGGTGTCCAGGTAGGCCGTCGGCACGCCCTCGCCGGTTACCCAGACGATTTGTTCTTCCAAGATGGGGATGGCGTACTGGCCGATCAACCCCTGCATAAAGCCCGCCGGACGAAAAATCGTGTAGGGCATCTGGGATCCGATCAAATACTTCTCGATGTGATGCTTGAAATTCATCAGGGGCACGTTGGGGTACTCGTGGTGGGCGCCCATAATGGAGAAAAAGATAAAATGCTTCACCTGGGCAGCTCGGGCTGCATTGATCAGGGCAACTTTGCCATCCCAGTCCACCTGACGGGCGCTGAGGGTATCGGTCACCCGCACCGTGGCACAGTCGATCACCGCCTCGATGCCTTCCATGGCGGAGTTGAGGGTGCTGGGCTGAAGCAGGTTTCCCACCTTCAGGTGAGCGCCCCATTCACTCAAGAAAGCAGCCTTTGCCGGATTTCGCACCAGACAGGTGACTTGATGTCCTTCTTCGATGGCTCGGCGCACCACCTGACGGCCCAGCGTTCCCGTCGCCCCCACAACCAGCACGTTCATAAAATTATCATTTCTTAACCTTAGGCTTAGTCTATCAGACCAGCGCAACTCCCGACACAACCTTAGAGGCAGCAACAAACCAATGGGGATCCCTTGCCAAACCAGCTCTGAAGGGATCCCTAGAGTTAGGTACTGAGAAAGCGTTCAGCCGGCCAGCTCGTTCATGCGTTGCGCCAAGGTGAAGTCCAATTCCGTAATGCCCCCGGCATCGTGGGTGGTGAGATCCACCCGCACGCGGTTGTAGACATTGCTCCATTCGGGGTGGTGCCCCATGCTCTCGGCCACCAAGGCCACACTGCTCATCCAGCCAAAGGCTTCGACAAAGGAGCGAAACTGAAATTGACGATGCAGCTTCCCATCCTGCAAAGACCAGCCCGGCAGATTTTCCAGCTTGGCTTGGACCTCAGCTTCACTGAGTTTGACAGGTCTGGACATGGGCGTTCCCTCCGGTCGATGCCATCGTTTTCATCACGCTTTCATCAAAGGAGCAACTGAGAGCGGATCCCGGCTTATTCACAAAACTTCATGACCTTTGTATTCATGCTCTTCTACATGCGCGTCTATGGGCGCGGGGCTGAGCGGCTTGTACAACCAGTAGCCTTGTACAGCAAAGTGGGCCTGCTGATAGAAATGGAGGGCGGCTTGGTTGTGATGGTAAACCTGCAGGGTAATGGCAGCTAGCTGCTGCTGGGATCCCCATCGTTCCACCTGTTGCATCAAAGCTCTGCCCAGGCCCTGCCGGCGATGGGCGGGATCCACCCAGATCAGAAAAATGTAGGCTACCCGCCGATGGGTGGCTTGATCGGTGGAGATGCCGGCCCAAACACAGCCCACCGGCTCCCCTGTTTCTTCCTTGAGGATCCACCAGCAGGGGGTGCGGGGGGGGTCGAAGAGGCGATCCAGCGTCTCTTCCAGGTGATCCCAGTTGCTTTGTTCTGGAAAAGATTCCTGCAACGTGGCCTGCAATCCTCGTCGCACCCAGGGCCGATCCCAGGCTGAACCGATGCGCCAACGATAACCCACAGGCAGAGGGATCCCTTGTTCAGCCATCCTCAGGGGTTTGCAGAAAGGGCCACAGGCGTCGCTTCTTCTAGAGGGGCAGGCTGGGCCATATCCTCCGGCAGAAACGAGCGAATGCTCACCACCACCAGGGTAAACAGAAACACCAGCAGGATGAGGGCAGGAAAGATATATTGCCGCAGGATGCTCATGCTTCTACATAATCATTTCAAGTTTCTACAGCATAGCGTGCAGGGAGGGATCCCTGGGCAGCTTTTCGGAAATCTCCTCGGTTTTTCTTCTCCTGATCTCCATCTCAGCCCCTATCGACTGACCCTGGGGGATCCCATGCGTTAATAAGGTGAGAAAGTGTAGCCTATGATTCCAAAGTCAGGTCAGCTGTGCATTAAGGTCGAGCCTAGTTGTGGGTCATCACTCAACTGCCCAACCTGATCCCACTGCTGCGCGACGCGAGCGGAGAATCCATGAGCACTCCCAATCGCCCCTTGAAGACCCTTGGGATCCCTCCCAATGCTTGGGCCGTGAATGCTGAAATGGCCGACCTCACCCGTCCGCCCTTGGATCCCCGGCCCATCCTGCTGCCCACCTCCAGCAAAACCCTGCGCTTGGATCTGGCCAAGGCGGCGTTGTTGGTGATCGACATGCAAAACGACTTTTGTCATCCCGACGGTTGGCTGGCCAGCATTGGCGTCGATGTTACACCTGCACGGGCTCCCATCGGCCCTCTAAAAGCCCTGCTGCCCCGCCTGCGACAAGCTCAAGTGCCGATTGTGTGGGTGAACTGGGGCAATCGCCCTGACTTGCTCAACATCAGCGCCGGCTTGCGACATGTGTACAACCCCACCGGAGAGGGAGTAGGGCTGGGGGATCCCTTGCCTAAGAACGGGTCTTTAGTCCTCACGCGGGGCAGTTGGGGCGCTGCTGTGGTGGAGGAACTGGAGGTCAAACCCGAGGATATCTGGGTGGATAAGTTCCGCATGAGCGGCTTTTGGGATACCCCTCTCGATAGCATTCTCAGAAACCTGGGGCGCACCACCCTCTTTTTTGCCGGCGTGAACATCGACCAGTGCGTCATGACCACGCTGCAAGATGCCAATTTCCTCGGCTACGACTGCATTTTGCTGGAAGACTGCGCCGCCACCACCTCTCCTGAATACTGTTTGCTAGCTACCCTCTACAACGTCAAGCAATGCTTTGGCTTTGTCGCCTCCTCCCCTGACTTGCTCGCGGCTCTCCCCTGTTAGCACTTGCCCACTATTCACCCCTCATCTCTTGAGCGGAGGATCCGGATGCAAACGCTTTCCCGCTGCGTGATTCCAATTGTTAAAACCCCTGCCGATTATCAGGCTTTTCGCATCAGCCCCCACGATACCAATCGCCTGGCCATCGTGTTCGATCCTTCTCATGCTCAGATTTCTCTAACCTTTTGTGTGGAGATCTTCGATGAGGGAGGCAGAACTCCTCCCAACCGCCATCAAATGGCTGTGGAAATGTTTTTCGTTCTCAAGGGAGAAGGTTTAGCCATTTGCGATGGAAAAGCTGCCCCCATCAAGACCGGAGACAGCGTTCTGGTGCCGCCAACGGGTGTGCATGAAATTCACAACACCGGCCCAGGCCGCCTCTACGCCCTCTGCATGATGGTGCCCAACGAAGATTTTGCCGAGCTCATCCGATCCGGTACTCCTGCAGATTTGGATGAGGAGGATCTGCAGGTACTGTCGGGGGGCTGGAGAAGGGCATTTGCTGAGGCTTAGGCCTCAATGGCTCTGGGAGCTGTAGAGGTTGGAAGTCAGGGGTACTGATACATTCACGCTGAACTCTCCTGAACATGGTTCAGGAAAGAAGCGATCGCATCCTGCCTATCTCTGTTCGCGTCAGCGGGACGGAGTCCAAGCAGGAAGGCGGTATCCCGCAAAGCCCTGAGGAATACCCCCCGAGCGCTTTCCCCCTTCACTTCCCGGCAACCGTTGCGGTGGACTCAAGGATCAGGGGGAAACTTGGTCTACTATATCCCTCTCAATGACTTTTGCCAAACCGCCTAAAGCTCAGTAAATTCAGCAAAGTTCAGGGTTTTGGGGGTTAGAGGCATGCTCCGACAAATCTTTTCCCAGGGTCTCTGTTTCCATAAATCCATAAAAGCCATAAAAGAGGGGTCTGGAGGGGGCTGCGTTTGCGCCAGCAGGCCGGAGATCAAGGGCAATACCAGGGAAGGGGCTCAAACTCTGGTGGGAGTTTCTCCCTCTCATAAGGGCTTCTGTTTTATCTTAGGAAGAATCCACCCAGGGATCCCTTAGGTTGTCCTTGGTTGGTATCCCTTTGGCAAGATCCGCTAGCCCAACCCAGGCCATGTTGCC
Organism: Thermostichus sp. MS-CIW-36; assembly: GCF_054059035.1. Taxonomy (NCBI): domain Bacteria; kingdom Bacillati; phylum Cyanobacteriota; class Cyanophyceae; order Thermostichales; family Thermostichaceae; genus Thermostichus; species Thermostichus sp. MS-CIW-36. The sequence goes on along the minus strand of NZ_JBSSBR010000006.1, from coordinate 75,753 downwards.
CGTTCGCCCCCGCGAAACTGTTTCCATGTTCACCCGCGACGGGATCCAACTGGACGCGGATGTCTATCGCCCGCAAGGGGAGGGGAGCTACCCGGTTTTGCTGATGCGGCAGCCCTATGGGCGGGCCATTGCCTCGACGGTGGTGTATGCCCATCCCAGGTGGTATGCGGCCCAGGGGTACATTGTGGTCATCCAGGATGTGCGCGGACGGGGAACTTCCAAGGGATCCTTCTACCCTTTCCGCCATGAGGTGGAAGACGGGTTTGACGCCGTCAATTGGGCGGCTGCCTTGCCGGGGAGCAACGGCGTAGTGGGCATGTACGGCTTCTCTTATCAGGGCATGACCCAGCTGTATGCGGCTTCTACCCGTCCCAGCGCCTTGAAGGCCATCTGCCCGGCGATGCTGCCTTACGATCTCTATGCCGATGCCGCTTACCCAGGGGGGGCCTTTGCCTTCTACAACAACCTCAGTTGGGCCTTGCAACTGGAGACCGAAGGGGCGCGTCTCAGGGGGGATGCCAATGCCTACCAAGCGCTTTTGAAAGCTGCCCGCAATCTCCCCCTCTACGACCCTATCCCCCTCAAGCCGGGGGTGTTGCAGCAGTATGCCCCCCAATCCTATTACTTCGACTGGCTGGAGCACAGCGAGCCGGATGAATACTGGCGCAAGCTCTCTCCCCGTCTAGAGGTGGTGGATCTGCCGATGCTACACATTGCCGGCTGGTTTGACAGCTACCTGAGTGGTAGCCTGCGCCTCTACAAGGAAATGAGCGCCCGCAGCCAGAACCCTCAATACCTGATCATCGGCCCTTGGATCCATCTCCCTTGGGGCCGCAAAGTGGGGGCGTTGGATTTCGGCCCAGAGGCCATTAGCCCCATCGATCGCCTGCAGGTGCGCTGGTTTGACCAGTTCCTCAAAGGCAAAGATACAGGGATCCTCCAGGAGCCGCCGGTACGCCTGTTCGAGATGGGATCCAACCGCTGGCGCGGCTTTGATGCTTGGCCTACCCCTGAGCCAAAAGCTTTTTACCTACACAGCACCGGCTTGGCTGCCCTTTCAGAAGCAGAGGGATCCCTTCGCCCTGAACCCTCGCCGACGCAACAATCGGATACCTTTGTTCACGATCCCTGGCGACCGGTGCCGGCCCTGGGAGGCCACCTGGCTCATCCTGCCGGGCCGCAAGAGCGCTCCGCCCTCGACTGCCGCACCGATGTCCTGACCTATACCACTCCGCCGCTGCAAGCCGAGCTGGTTCTGGTCGGGGACATTGCTGTGGAGGTGTACGCGGAGGCCGACAGCCCCAGTTTCGATCTTTGCGCTGTGCTCTCGGTGGTAAGGCCCGATGGGCAGGTGTATAACTTTTCCCAAGGCTATTGTCGCCTACGGGATCCCCAGCCCAGTACCCCCATTCTGATTCCCTGTCAGCCCACCTGTATTCGCATTCCTTGCGGTCATGCTCTGCGCCTCAGCCTTAGCGCGGCTTGTTTTCCGGCCTATCCTGTCAACACAGGCACGGGAATGCGGGAAGAGCGGCTGATTGAGGCCCGCATTCTCACCATCACTCTCCGCAGCGGTGGCGAGACGCCTTCGCGGCTGCACCTGCCCATGGCTTGAAGCCAAGAAGAGACCAAGCTTCGGGATCCCGTTTGCAATCCCCGCTTACAAAGAGACACCAAACGTTAGGATAGAAACAGGCAGGGCAAGGGAACACCATGTTGCAAGACCCAAAGTTGATCCGGCACTATCAGGCTTTGACCGATGCTCTGGTGGATACCTGGCAGCGGGGCTACCGGCGCACCGATGAGCTACGTCTGCTGGTGGATGGCTACCTGCTGGCCTTGCGAACTGGCAAACAATTGGAGCCCTTCGAGATCTATCGCATTGAAGACGAGGTCAACCGCTTCCTCTACGATCCGTCCAACTTCATAGATCCGGAATTGGAGCCAGAGGCGGAGCCGATGCGGGGTTATTGATTTTGTGAATCCCTGTTGGCGATCCCTAGAACAGGTGGGGCAAAGTTTTGATTCCAACCTTTTCTGATCTCCCCTCGCCCCTTGGGAGAAAGACTAGGGGGGAGGGCGCTGACTGAGTTCTGGTTTTGTCGAGCATCTTGCGCCTGGTAGGCTGAGAGGGATCGATTCGTTCCTGATTCCAGTCGTATCGGTTCTATGGCGGTTTGGGATAGGGTGATGACCTCCCGGCATCTGCCCCTGCTGGGATCCGGCTTGGGCTTGGGGGTAGCCCTGATCCTCTGGTACGGGGTGTTTGGCTACCACGTGCTGCAGATTGGCCTCTGGCTGCTGAGCATCCTGCTGGTGGGGTTGTATTGGGCGCAGTTTTCCCCGGCTCAACCCCCTTGGGATCCGACGCGGCTGCGCTGGCAACAGGAGCTGTTGCACCTGGGGCTGTTGGTGTTGGTCTTTGCCCCGATCTACCTCTACGACCTGCCCAACATCCCTTTTCAGATCAATACTGACGAGATTGTGATCACCTCCATGGCCCGTCGCGCCTCAGGGGTGCGCTATCCCGATATCTTTGGGCTGATGCCGGAGTATTTCTATTTCCCCCGCTTCATGTTCAGCCTCTTCGGCGGCCTGACGCGGCTGATGGGGGGAGTCACGCTGCTCAATGTGCGCACGGTACATGCCGCCTTCGGGGTCGTCACCATTCTGGTGGCCTACGGGTTTTTTCGGGCATTTTGGGGATCCCGGCTGGCTTTGGCGGGGGCGGCCCTCTTGGGATCCAACCACGCCTTGCTGGGCATCAGCCGCATGGCCATGCGGGAAAACCTCATTGTCTTGGTAGAGTGTGCAGCCTTGGCCTTGATCTTGAAGGGGGTGCGGGAGAAAAACCCCCTGCTGCTCTATCTGGGGGGAGGGGCGGCGGGCTTCTCTCTGTACGGCTATTTGCCGGGGCGGGTGGTGATCCTGTTGGGGCTGTTGTTTGGAGTTCTGTACTTGCTCTTGGGGCAGGCAGATCTCAAAGATGGGCAAGCCAATCCGGTTTGGGCATTGGCCAAGCTGACAGTGCCGGCGGCGTTGGGTTTTTTTCTGGTGGCTGGGCCCATTCTGGTGGCTACGGTCACAGCACCCGCGGTGAGCGCGGAGTACTCTCGCCAACAATTTCTCTTTTTCCCGGAAGGGCGGGCGTTACAACAGATGTGGGTGAATGCGGCTACGCCAGAGGAGGCGGTCTGGCGCAACATCTTCAACGGCCTGAGTATGTTCAACGACCCCGGCCAGCACGACCGCGGCTACATCTATCCCAACTACGGCCATGCTTTTGTGGATCCCTTGACGGGGGCTTTGATCTGGCTGGGGCTGGGATCCGGCCTCTACCGCCTTTTCAAGAAGCGCAGCCAGCCCCACGACTGGCTCTGTATCGGCAGCTTCCTATTTCTCTACCTGCTGTTTAGCTTGGCCATCACCAAAGCCCCCAACTACACCCGCCTGCTGGTGATCCTGCCCTTTGTAGCCTATCTAACCTTGGAAGGGATCCAAGTGCTGGCAGGTCTCCTGGAACGCTGGGGATCCCGGGCCGGGAGTTGGCTGCCGGCGGCGGCGATGGCGGGGGCAATCCTGCTGATTGGGGGGTGGAACCTGGCCATTTTTGGAGACTTTGTCCACAAAGGCTGGACGCAGGGCAACGATGTGGGGGCCACCGGGCGCTATGTGGCAGCTCGCCAAATGGATCCCGACTACCGCTTCTATCTGGCGGCTAGCACTGCCTACCCCTATTTCAGCTGGGGAGAGCCTATCTACTGGCAAAGTTGGATTCAATTTTTTGCTGGGCCGGAGCAGGAGGTGAAGGTTTTTTCCCCAGAGACGTTGCCCGGCCAAGACCTAGAACCGCCGTTTACCCTGTTCACGAATGAGGCAGTATGGGATCAGCAGGGGGCAGAGCTGCAACGGCGCTTTCCCAAGGGGCAGTTGCATCGGATCCCTGCCGAGCGGGGGCTATGGGCCTTTGAGGTGGCGGATCCCTAGAGCTCCCCCCTGGTTTGGCCAACCCACCGTCCGCGGGACGGAGTCCTTTCTTTTTACCAGGCTAAAAGTAGCTGAAAGCACACTATGCAGATCCAGAGCCGCCAACAGTAGAAGAAGTAGAAGAAGATGATAGCGTTCCAGGGATCCCAGACGTGCGTTTTGATGCCTACGACCCGGGCGAGGGGTTTTACGACGAGCTGTTTTTGGGGCGTAACCAGCCCCGTCCTGAGGCGATCCCGCTGATTGAGCGCATTCATTCTCTGGAAGAAGGGGAACTGCAGCAGCGGCAAGCGGCGGCGCAGGCGGCCCTCTTTCAAATGGGGGTGACCTTCAACGTCTATGGCGATAGCCAGGGCACGGAGCGAATTTTCCCCTTTGACATCATTCCCCGCATCGTCTCGGCTTCCGAGTGGCAGCGGCTGGAGAAGGGTCTCAAGCAGCGCATCCACGCCCTCAACCTGTTCATCGACGATGTCTATCACGACCAGAAGATCCTTAAGGATGGGGTGATCCCTGCCGAGCTGATCGAGACGGCCAAGGGATTTCTGCGGCCCTGTGTGGGGCTCAACCCACCGGGGAGAATTTGGTGCCACGTCACCGGCACCGACTTGGTGCGGGATCGGGACGGAACTTGGTACGTGCTGGAAGACAACCTGCGCTGTCCGTCGGGAATCTCCTACGTGCTGGAAAATCGGCGGGTGATGAAAAGCACCTTTCCCTCCCTGTTCAACACAATGGGGATCCGCCCGGTGGACGATTACCCCAGCCACTTGTTGGATACTCTGCTCTACCTGGCGCCGCCGCAACTGGCCAATCCAACGGTGGTGGTGCTCACCCCCGGCATCTACAACTCCGCCTACTTCGAGCATTCTTTCCTCGCCCAGCAGATGGGGGTGGAGCTGGTGGAAGGACGGGATCTGGTGGTGGCAGATGGCTATTTGCAAATGCGCACCACCAAGGGGCTGCAGCGGGTGGATGTGATCTACCGCCGTATCGACGACGACTTCATCGATCCGCTGGCCTTTCGCCCCGATTCTCTACTGGGGGTTCCGGGCCTGTTTGAGGTTTATCGGTCAGGGCGGCTGGCGATTGCCAACGCTTTGGGAACGGGGGTGGCGGACGACAAGGTGATCTACGCCTATGTGCCGCAGATGATCCGCTACTACCTGGGAGAAGAGGCCATTTTGCCCAACGTGCCCACCTACCTCTGCTGGGATCCCAAGGATCAGGCGTATGTGCTGGAGAACCTCGACAAGCTGGTGGTGAAGGCAGCCAACGAGTCGGGTGGCTACGGCATGTTGATGGGATCCCAGGCCACACCGGAAGAGCGGGCTGCTTTTGCCGAGAAAATCCGCGCCCAACCGCGCAACTACATCGCCCAACCCACCCTGTGCCTTTCTCGCGTGCCCACCTTGGTGGATCGGGGAGAAGGCCCCTGTCTGGAGCCCTGTCATGTGGACTTGCGGCCCTACATCCTCTATGGCAAGGACATTTATGTTCACCCAGGGGGGCTGACCCGCGTCGCCCTCAAGAAGGGATCCCTGGTGGTGAACTCCTCCCAGGGGGGCGGCAGCAAAGATACCTGGGTGCTCTGTGTGGATCCCGGCTGTTGAGAGACGGCTGGCAAAATAGGCTCAAAGTCGCTCGCCCGAACCTCTGCTCCACCGGCCAAAGCGGCTGGCATGTTGAAGCGCCAGATCCACGTAGTGCTGAGCGTGAAGGCGCAGTTGCTCGACCTCTTCCTCGGTGAGGGTGCGGATAACCTTGGCCGGGATCCCCGCCGCCAAAGAGTGGGGTGGCACAGACCGGGTGATCACTGCTCCAGCTCCCACCATGCTGCCTGCCCCGATGGTGACCCCGTTCAAGATAATGGCCCCAATCCCGATCAGACATCCCCCCTCGATGTGGGCACTGTGGATGACCGCTCGATGGCCTACGGTCACTTCCTCGCCAACCAGGGTCGGCTGTCCGGGATCCCCGTGCAGGATGGCTCCATCTTGGATGTTGCTGCGGCGGCCAATGACAATGGGCGAGAGATCCCCCCGCAAGATGGCCCCGTACCAGATGCTCACCGCTTCCGAAAGATGGACATCGCCGATCAGTGTGGCATTGGCGGCAATAAAGGCTGCCTGGTCGATCCCTCTCGGCTGCTGCTCTAACCCCACTTTCCAAACGCCCTTGGCAACGGCTTCCATTTCCCCAATCCTACTGCTACCGGGGGTGCGGCAATTCCAGACCTGCCCCAGCGCTCCGCGCCGCCTCCAGTCCCAGAAAAAGAGAGGAGCCAGGGATCCAGAAAATCAACCCGTCCCTTTGCTCCTGTTTCACCATTGTCAATCCATTGCACAATAGCAATGAGATATAAGCAACACATTTGGCTCATTGTCGATAGCTGTGGAAGCGTTCGTTAGATTAATTTCTAACTCTTGTAGGAGAGGGGCTAGGGGTGAGGGATTTTAGCTAAGCCTGCCGTTGCAGCAGGGGAGAGGATTCAGACGGTTGCAAGGGGCGAATGGCAAAGAAAGTTTCGTAGATGCAATCGCCAACGTGGTTCATTTGTAGCTGCAATTTGTCGAGAAACTCATGTAAGCCCTGCTCCATAATGTCGTCGATGGTTAGGTAGTCCAGCTCAGAACGCAGGCGGCCCAAAGCTCGCTCGCTGGGATCCCGCCAAGTATCGGCTGGGGTGCCGGTGATCTGGTGCAGGGATCGATCCGCATGAATAAGACAAAACTGAATGGAGCGGGGAAATTGCCGATCCAAAATCAGGAAAGAGGCCACCTCCCTGGGATTGATGCGGTGTTGGCGGCTGTATTTCCGATACATTTCATAAGCACTGGCCGACTTCAGCAAGGCGATCCACTGCAGCTCATCCAAAGCCGTGCCCACGTACTGCAGAGAGGGCAGCAAAATAAAATACTTAACATCCAAAATGCGCGCCGTTTTGTCCGCCCGCTCCAAAAGACGGCCAATCTGGCCAAAATGCCATCCTTCCCCATGGGTCATGGTGGCATCCATCACCCCGGCGAATAGGTGACTGGCCAGCTTCACTTCCGTGAAAAAATCATGGAGCTGACTCAGGTGGGGGCCTTGCTGAGCCGCTTCTTTGACCATCAAATAAAAGCGGTTGACCCGCTCCCACATTTCTGAAGAAATGACCTCCCGCACAGAACGGGCATTTTCCCGCGCCAGCCGCAAACAGGAAAGGATGGAGTTGGGGTAATCCCTATCAAAAGCCAGGAACTGGATGACCGTTTCTTGGGTCGCCTGGCCATAACGCTGGTAAAACAGCTCCTGATCCCCGGTGGTGTAGACGATGGGATCCCACTGCTGGGCGGGACCGCTGGGCAAGTCTAGGATGAGGTTGAGATTGACATCGATGAAGCGGGCGATGTTCTCGGCGCGCTCCACGTAGCGGTTGAGCCAGTAGATGGAATCGGCCACCCGACTCAGCATGCTGTTGCCTCCTCTGGAGTGTCTTGTCTCTGCGCTCCGTTCAAACCCAGCAGGCGGAGCAGCCGCCGCACCTTCACCAGCAGCACCCCCGTTAGGCCAGTCAGGATCCATCCTATCCAGTCGGCTGGGGTGCCCAGATAGCGCACCTCCACGCGATGATCCCCCGGCGGGATCCGCACCTGCAACAGCCCCAGTCCATTGTGCTCAGCAGACGTGAGGCGACCATCCACCTGTACCCGCCAAGCGGGGTAGTAAAACGTGCGCAGGACTACCCATCGGTCCTGAGCAGTGGGGTTAACGGCCCGAAAACGACGATAGCCATAGCTCCACCGTTCCACTTCCAACAGTGGCTCCAGATCGCTTTGTTCTCGTCCAAAGTTCACCATGTCGCCTTGCCACCGCAGCAGCGGATCCACCTCTGGGGGCGGCATGGGCAGGGTTGCTTGGCGAGGTCGGTACTCCAGCACATCCACCAGCGCCAGCCCATCGGGAAAGATCCAGTGCCAGTGAAGAAAAGCGATGCCCGGTCGCTCCTGGGGCTCGTTGGGAAATTGCTTGGCGGCAGACAGCTCTTGAAAAGTCTGGATGGTTTGCGGGTCAAACCAGGCTCTGGACAAGACCTGCCAGCCCTGCCAGCTTTGTATCCCCATGGCCAGACCTATCCCCACAATCAAGAGGATCCTCCAGCCCTTTTGCCCCCACCCCCAGGCGGCCAGGGATCCCAACAGCCAGGGCACGGTTACCGCCGTCACCGCCATCCAGCGCCAAGAAAACTGAATGCGCCGCAGGGGCAAAATCCACTCGTAGAGCCAACCCAGCAAATCCGTCATCATCAGCAGGGCCACCAAGCTGGCCCCCAAGCTGTAGAGCAGGATCGCTTTGGCCAGGGGAGCAGAGGGTTCTAAGGCACCATGGGACTCCGTCTCGCCAGCGCGAACGGAATGGATTGGGGTCATCCCCCTTGTCCTGCGGGCCAGCCATTCCCAGAAAACCAGGATCCCAGCACCCAAGACAACGGCTACCATCCAGATCCAGTACCCTACCAGGCCGCTTTCAAACCAGTGCTGCGTCAGTTGTGGCTGGAGCCGGGTCAGCCCACTCACCATCAAACGATGTTGGGGCATGTACTCTTCGACGAAATTGACGAAGTCCACCTGGACAAAGCGCTGATCCCAAAAGGCGGGCAGCAGATAAAACGCCGTCCACCCCAGCCCCAGCCCAAACCCCAAGTAGCAGCGCCCCACCCTGGGCCAGAGGGGATCCCAGCAGCCCAGCACCCAAGGCAGAGGCAGCCAAGTTAGCGTAAAGACCAGCAAAGTGGGCAAGTGAGATAGGGCCAACAGGCCGTAGCTAATGGCTAAGGCCACAATCGGCCAAAGGGACTGGGGCCGGCAGATCACCTGGACTGAGGCCCAGAAAATCCAGGGAGAGACAGCAATGGCCCACACTTCCCCAATTGCCCCCCGTTGGTAAATATCCACCAGCCAATAGGGGCCGGCCATACCCGCCAGAGCCAAAACCAGAGCCCAAGCCCAGGGGATGAGTTGCCGGAGAAGGGCATACAGCCCTGCGCCAAAGACTGCCATCGCCAAGCCCATGCTGGCCACCAGGGATCCGGGCATATCCAGCTCCAGCAGGCGAAACGGCAGAGGGGCCACCATGCACAGAGGGGGGTAAAAGGCAAAGGTAGGATTGCCGTAGCCGAAGTTGGAATACTCCAGCCAGCGGGGGTAAAACTGCCCGCCGAAAAACTGTCGTTGATACTGAAAGGCCCAACTGAGGTTGAAGTGAGTGGAGTGAGTCATGGGATATCCCTGGTGCAGCATGGGCCAGAGCAGCACCCCAATGCCCACCAACAACCCTAGCCCAACACCCCTCTCTGGTTGGCACAACGCTTTTAGCATTTCTCGGCGTTATCCCGATCCTCTGCCTCGAAAGGCCCAGACTTCCCCCCATACTTGCGCAACAGCCGGATGTTTTCGATCACCATCGTCTTTTCCAGGGCCTTAGCCATGTCGTATAGGGTGAGGGCGGCCACGGAAACAGCCGTCAGAGCCTCCATCTCCACCCCTGTTTGGGCGTTGGTTTTTACTGTAGCGGTGATCAGAAAGCCGGGCAGATGGGGATCCGGATCCAGATCCACAGTGACGCTGCTCAAGGGGAGAGGATGACACAGCGGGATCAGATCGGCGGTGCGCTTGGCAGCCATGATCCCGGCCAGCCGGGCCGTTTCCACCACATTCCCTTTGGGCCCTTGACCGGCCAGAATAGCCTGCAAAGTCGTTTCTGACATGCGTACCTGCCCTTGGGCAGTGGCCAAACGGGCAACCGTGGGCTTATCTCCTACTTCCACCATCTGTACTCGGCCAGAGGCGTCCAGGTGGGTGAGGGCTTGCCCAACAAAGGACTCTGTCCTGCTGGCGCGACTAGAACTCGAATCCGATGGCACCCCGGCCTCCCACAATCCTTGAGAGCTGAAGAGTTGGCTTAGGCTCCGATGAGGTCGGCAAATCGGCAACCAGACCCGCAGGGACTTGACAACTAGTAGCGAATCCAGGCATAGGCGGCATCAGAGAGCACCGGCACCTCGGCGTAGTGGCCGCGAATGTTTTGCACCCAGGCGTAGACGGTGATGGCAATCACCCCCAAGAGAGCCGTGGTGGCCAAAATGCTGACCATCGCTGCCAGGCCAAGGTTGCCGAAGAGTATGCCAAACGCCTGCATCAGCACCTGCACCAAGAACAAGGCAATGTTGAGCAAGAGCGCCTGGATGGTGTTGAAGCGAACAAAATGGGCTACGCGGGTGTTGCGGATCACCAGGAACAGCAGAGCCAAAAACACCCCCATTCCCAGCCAGCCCGTGGCCAGGGGCACCAGACGAAACAGAGGCGCAAAAATGGGGATCAGCCCTGGCAGAGATTGAAACAACCCAGAGGGCAAAAAGCCCAAGGGCAGAGCCGATACCAAAGGCAGAAGGTAGGGAAGGGATCCCCACAGCCGATTGATGGGAGTGATGTCGCCGCGCCAGGTCATAATCCGTCGATCCCCATAGGTGCAATGGTTACTGGAGCTGGCTTGTCGGTGCGCTTCTGGGATCCCCACCAGCTAAAGATTCAGAGAGAGAAAGCAACACCCAAGCCTTGGGCCTATTGTAGTCGATGGATTTGGGTGGCTCAACGCGCTTGGCCGCAAGCTGGCTTCTGCTTTCCAGTGAGCAGAAAAACTGGAGGCCAAAACGTTCAGAGTGAGCGCTCCGATGAATCCAGGCTGATATAATCAACGGCAAATTCTGGCTGCATCACCGGTTTTTCAGGTTCTCTACATTTTTCAGCTTCCACCATGAAGATTTCATCGTCTCCCGCTGCTCGCATCGTCGGAGCTTTTGTCTGGCAAGTTTGGTCTGGGCTCATTGGTTTTCTCAACGACCGTTTGTTGCCGGAGCGCTATCACATTCGGCCTGAAGCTTTGCCGGAGTGGATTGCCCAGGTGTGGGCTGGCTATCTGCGCTATCGGGAAGCCTCTCGTCCGGGGGCGATCCAGTTTCGCGGCTTGACGGTGGATCCCAGCCGAGAGCTGCGCTCGGCTTACCTTGGATCCCGTCCGCTCCGCTACCGCGGCTGCCCTGTGGAGACGGTTGCCCGACCTGGGGATCCTTCTCCTACCGCCCAACCCATCCCTGAAAAGGCTTTTGTGCCCCCCTACTGGAGACTTCTTAATGCGCTGCGCTTGAAGTTGAGCCTGGCCGATGTCGATTGCTATCCGGTCACTCCGGCCCTGCAGCGGGTTTACCGAGGTCGAGAGTTTTAACACCGCTCTGCTGCTCTGCACGACAGTGGAGTTTTAAGGCTGGGGATCCCTGCAGTGGGTGGGGATCCCTTTTTGGACTTTGTTCGCGACAGCGGGACGGAGTCTCCGGATTGGACTTGTAGGTTTGGGTGCGGGTGGTTTCTCCTGAGGGGAAAGCTGAGAAAGACTGCAAAAAAACTTAAGGTCACTTTCCCGCTGTGGGATAGTGGATAAAGAAACATACCGCCAACGCAATGAGCCTTGTTATGTCCAAAAGCGGCATGCTCCTACTGAACTTGGGGGGGCCAGAGGCCCAGGCCGATGTGCAGCCCTTTCTTTACAATCTGTTTGCCGATCCCGAGCTGATCCGGCTGCCGTTTCCCTTCTTGCAGCGGGCCTTCGCCTGGGCCATCTCCACACTGCGGGCCGAAAAATCCCGCCGCAACTACGCGGCCATTGGGGGGGGATCCCCCTTGCGGCGCATTACTGCTGAGCAAGCGCGAGAACTGCAGGCCCACCTGGTGGCTGAGGGCTATGACGTGCCGGTGTATGTTGCCATGCGCTACTGGCATCCGTTGATCGAGTCGGTGGTGCAGCAGATCAAGTCGGATGGGATCACCCGCTTGGTGGTGCTGCCGCTCTACCCGCAGTATTCCATCAGCACGACGGGATCCAGCTTTAAGCTGCTGGATCGGCTCTGGGCTGAAGATCCGGAGCTGGCATGCATCGAGCGCTGCCAGATCTACTCCTGGTACGATCAGCCTCAGTACGTGCAGGCGATGGCCAGAGCAATTCGGGAACAGTTGGATGGATTTGCCGAGCCCGAAGGGGTGCATGTGCTGTTCAGCGCCCATGGCATTCCCGAAAGCTATGTCACCGAGGCCGGGGATCCCTACCAACGGGAAATGGAAGCCTGCGTGCGGCTGATCTGGAAGCAGGTGGGACGCCCCAATGACCACACCCTCTCCTATCAAAGCCGGGTGGGTTCGGTGCGGTGGCTGCAACCCTATACCGAACGGGTCATCCTGGAGTTGGGCTCCCGAGGCGTGAAACAGTTGCTGGTGGTGCCGATTAGCTTTGTGTCGGAGCACATCGAGACCCTGCAGGAGATCGACATCGAGTATCGGGAACTGGCCCATCGAGCTGGGATTGCCGATTTTCGCCGTGTGCCCGCCTTAAATACCGACCCTCTGTTCATTGCTGGCTTGGCGGCGCTGGTGCGGCCTCATCTGCTCACTCCGGGCTTGGCAGCTCCTGCCTTTGTCCCTGCTGCTGTGGGCAGCTCGCTGCTGGAGCGGTAGGGAAGAACGCCAGGCATTTCATTGTTGCTCTGCTCATTGTTGCTCTGCAACGCTGACGCGACCAGACGAGGACGCTGACTTCATACCCCCAGAAGCGTTCTCCTACCACCCCAGGTGTCTCATCTTCATGGAGTTTTGACTGGGAATGACCCTAAGCCCGAGCGAAGCCTTGCTGACGAAGTGGCTGCTGACCTATTTTTACCAACGGCTGCCTTTCCCCCAAGAGTGGCTGCCGCAGAAAAGCTATTGGGTAGGGGGATCCCTGCGGGATGCTTACCTGGCTTGGCTGCAGGGCCGTGCTGCTGGGGATCCCGCTCGCGACGGTGGGATGGAGTCCTCAGCGTCGGTGGATTTGGACCTGATGTGCGCTGTGGATCCCGTGGGCTGGGCAGCGGCAGTGGCACGGCGGTTGGGGGCGGGCTTTGTGGTGTTGGATCCCGAACGGCAGATTGCCCGCATTGTGTTGGCAAAGTTGACCGTGGACGTGGGGCTGCAGGCGGGATCCACCCCTGAGGCGGATCTGGAGCAGCGGGACTTCACCTGCAATGCCCTGGCCTTGGATCTGCAACGGGAGCAACTGCTGGATCCCACGGGCGGACAAGCCGATATTCGCCAGGGCCGGATGCGCATGATCCACCCCGACAACCTCAGCGCTGATCCGGTGCGGCTGTTGCGGGGTTATCGACAGGCAGCTCAACTGGGGTTTGGGCTGGATCCGGCTACGCAAGAGGCAATCCGGGAGCGGGCCCCCCTTTTAGCCAACGTGGCGGCAGAACGAGTGCGGGCAGAGGTAGTGGCCCTCTTGGAGGCAGGGATCCCAGGGCTGGCTCACCTACAGGCGGCGGTGGCGGCGGGGTTGCTGCAGGCTTGGCTGCCCCACCTGAAGCCGGAAAGTCCGGGCTTCCCTCAAGCTCAGGCCGTGTGGGAGTGGGCCGGGCGCTGGCAACCGCTCTATCCCCGCACGCTGGTAGAGCTGGCTCAACCTTTGGCGTCCTCACGCGAGCGGCGCGGCAAGCTGTTGACAGTGGTGCTGGCGGCTTTATTGTGGGATCCAGCGGGAACTGAGGACTCTGTCTTGCTGACGCGAACGGCAGAAAGGGTGGAAACCGAGCTGGAGCGGCTGCGCTTCAGCCGAGCGGAAATGCGGGCCATCCAAAAGCTACACCATCTTCTGCCTCAGCTTCAGCTTCTCCTGACGGACTCCCCCACCCCTGCGCAACAGTGGCGGCTTTACCAACAGGCGGGATCCCTGTTCGGCGGCTTGGCGCTGTTGGCGGTGGCTACGGGCGGCGACCCTCAAAAGCTGGAGTCTTGGCTCAAACGCTACGAAGACCCCCAGGATCCCCTGGCCCATCTGGTGCCCCTGCTGGATGGCCGCGATCTGCTGCACAGCTTGGGGGCCAAACCCGGCCCCTGGGTAGGCCAGTTGCTGCAAGACCTCCAGGAGGCGCAGGCTTGGGGGCAGATTCAAACTCGTGCCGAGGCGCTCTCTTTTGCCCGCCGGTGGCGTGGCCAGCAAAAAGACTAGCCGAAGCGATAGCCGAAGCCGCGCACCGTCACCAAATACTCTGGGTTGCTGGGATCCAGCTCCAATTTTTCCCGCAGCCAGCGGATATGTACATCGACGGTCTTGCTGTCGCCCATGAAGTCGGATCCCCAGATGCGCTCCAGAAGCTGTTCCCGCGTCCAAACGCGGCGGGGGTTGGACATAAACAGCTCCAACAGGCGAAACTCTTTGGGGGAAAAACTCACCTCGACGCCCCGCACCAACACGCGGCACTCCTGGGTAAACATACACAGATCCCCGTAACGGAGCACCGTGGCATCGCTGGCTTGGGCCAGTTGTTGCCGACGCAACACCGAACGACAGCGGGCGATCAGCTCCCGCATGCCGAAGGGCTTGGTCAGATAATCGTCAGCTCCCAGCTCTAAGCCCACCACGCGGTCGGTTTCGCTACTTTTGGCCGTCAACATCAAGATGGGAATCGTGTTGCCCTCCCTGCGCAGCAGCCTGCATAGATCCAAACCGTTCAAGCTGGGCAACATCAAATCCAGGATCATCAAATCCAGCCGCTCAGCCGTATGTACCACCTCAAGGGCTTGCCGACCATCGGCGGCCTGTAAAACTTGATATCCCTGTTCTTCTAAAGCCAGGGCAACCGTTTCCCGAATGGCATCCTCGTCATCCACCACCAGCAGGGTCTCCAGATGGGGAGCAGCTTCCTTGGCTTGAGGAAGTGAACCAGTCATGGAGAGGGTTGCTTCCATACAGAACTCCGTCGCGCCTGCACGCAAGTGCTCCGCACCGCCGTCACGAACGCGGAAGCGTCACGTAGCGATAACAGCCTCACAGGGTGAGAAGGGCAAGTGCCGCCACCGTCAACAGCAGCCCCCCGATAGGATATCAAACTTCCAGGGCAGGCCAATAAAGAGAACAGGGGCGGACTGACTTGCACAGGGCCTTGAGACGGCGACTTGCACAGGGCCTTGAGACGGCGAATGGAACCGAAAGGATTCCAAAAACCTGCAATTAATTCAGGATGATTTAAGATCTCTAATGTGGAGCCGCCCCTACCCACGCCTCATGGTGCTCTGCACCCCTCCCGCGAACGGCAACTCACGCTTTAAGGACTCCGTCCCGCTGTCGCGATTGGCCGGAAACCGGTTATGTCTGCTTCCCCTCCTGCACTCTGGGCCACCGGCGGAGCCATTCTGCGGCTGTTGCGCTGGCATAAGCCGGCAGGGCGATTGATTTTGATGATCCCGGCTCTGTGGGGAGCTTTTTTGGCCGGACGGGGAACGCCCCCTTGGCCGTTGGTCGGGATCATCATTTTGGGCAGCCTGGCTGCCAGTGGGGCAGGCTGTGTCATCAACGATCTTTGGGATCGGGACTTAGATCCATTGGTGGAGCGCACCCGCCATCGCCCGTTGGCCAGTCGGGAGTTGACCGTTGGCGTCGGGATCCTGATGGCGGTGGTGAGTTTGGCCTGTGCGGCAGGGCTGGCGCTGTTTCTCAACCCGGTTAGCTTTGCCCTCTGTGTGGCGGCGGTGCCGGTGATCCTGCTCTATCCGGGGGCCAAGCGGGTGTTTCCGGTGCCGCAGTTGGTACTGGCTCTGGCGTGGGGATTTGCCGTGCTCATCAGTTGGACGGCGGTGAGCGGCCAAGATGCCAACACACCTCTGTGGGAAGAGGGGCTGGGCTGGCTGTGGCTGGCCACGGTGTTGTGGACACTGGGATTTGATACCGTCTATGCTCTTGCGGATCGGGAGGACGATGAGCGGGCCGGGATCCATTCCAGCGCCCGTTTTTTCGGGCAGCGGACGCCGACGGCGGTGGGGCTGTTTTTTTTGGGCACTGCCATCGCGCTGTTGGGGGTGGGGATCAGCCTGCAGCTCCATGGGGTTTATTTTGTCAGTTGGGCCATCGCCAGCGTCCTCTGGGGCCGGCAAACCTGGCAGCTCCACCAAAGGAATGCCTCTCCCACCTTGTACCTGGCCATCTTCGGCCAAAATGTGGTGCAAGGGTTTATTCTGCTGGCGGGGATGATCGGCGGGTCCCTGCTGGCCTGAGGGATCCCCTGGCAGGGCCAGAGGTCTCTTCCAACAGGGGCGCCTTGCCCCTCGACCTACGTCAGAGCTGCCTCTTTGGGAAGGGATCCCGACAAATCTCCGGACTGGCAGGAATCGGCCCAGGGCCATGGGCAAACGGTAGAATGAGACGATTAATTGCAGGATCCCAGCCTCCGATGGCCCCACTGAGCAGCGGTGAGCCTCCCTATGACATTCTTATTCTCTCAAACGGCCCTGGAGAGCTGACCACCTGGGTGCGTCCGGTGGTGATGGAATTGCGCCAGCAACTGCCTCAGGCACGCCTCTCCCTGGTGCTGTCCCCCTGCCCCCATGCTTCCGGGCAAGAGATGAAGATAGCGCAAGCGTTCGTCGACGTGGATCGGGTGCAGGATCCCGATTTTTTTCTGGCTTTTTTGCTTACCGGCCAAACCGAAGAAGCCTGGAATTGGGCCAAGCGAGGGGTGGTGCTGTTTCTGGGGGGGGATCAATTTTTTGCCGTCTGGATTGCTCGCCGCTTGCGCTATCGGCTGGTAGTCTATGCTGAGCATCAACCCCGTTGGCGGCCTTGGGTACATGCTTTCGCCGTGCGAACCGAGGCAATCAAACGCCGCTACGATGGCGGACGGCTGCTGGGCCACCCTTGGGCCCACAAAATGCACGTTGTCGGGGATTTGATGGCGGATGGCGTAGCCAGCGCTGTCTATTTGCCGGGGGTGCCCCTTTCCGGCTGGCTTGGCAGCAGATCTCCTGCCGCTGCCTCCAAACCCACGGCAGGCTTTTCTTCCCCAACCCAAGCCTTTGGCCTGCTCCAAGATGCATCTCCCAGCTCCATCGGCGAGGGGGAGCCTGTAAGAACTGCGCCAGAGAGAGTGGGGAACCGCTTCACCGATCGCGTAAGCGGGCCGGAGGCCTTTCGCGTAAGCGGGCCGGAGGCCTTTGAAGAATTGCTACCGCGCGGCTGGCAGCGTCTGAGCGATGAGAACCGCACCCACTATCAGGTGGGGCTGCTCCCAGGCTCCAAGCCAGCCAAGCTCTCCTTGGGGGTGCCATTGGTGTTGGCTGTGGCCGATGAGCTGCGACAGATGCTGCCGAATGTCCGCTTTGTGATCCCGGTGGCCCCAGGACAAACCCCCCAGTCGTTGGCAGCCTATGCCCATCCCAAGCTCAATCCCGATATGGCTTTGATCTATGGCACCTCAGCCATTCTGGAGCAGACCAATCTGGGATCCCAGTTTGTTACCCCCTTTGGCAGCACGGTGCAATTGTGGACAAGCTTCCCTGCCTATTCTGTGCTGGCCAACTGTGATCTCTGTCTGACCACCATTGGCGCCAACACCGCCGAGCTGGCCTATTTGGGGGTGCCGATGGTTGTGGTGATCCCTACCAACAAGCTGGAGGCAATGCGCGCCTGGGATGGGATCCTCGGCCTGTTGACCCACCTTCCGGGCTTGGGCACTTGGCTGGCCCGCGTCTTCAATAGGATTGCTCTGCGTTGGCTGGGCCACTTGGCTTGGCCGAACATCTGGGCGGGGCGAGAGGTGGTGCCAGAGTTGCGGGGCCATTTGCGCCCGGTGGCCGTGGCCGAGCAAATGCGAGTTCTGTTGGAAGATCCCCAGCGCCGTCAGCAAATGCAGGCAGAGTTGCAGCGGCTGGGGGGCAAGCCGGGAGCCGCGCAAGCCATTGGAGAACTGGTGGCTCAACAGTTGGGTAAAGGCTAGGGCAGAAGGCAATTTGCTTGAGCTCGACCCAGTGGAGAGTTGCGCGAGGAGCTCCCTTGGCGCGATTGGAGATCTCTCCTTGCTGCCGGCAAAAAGTGCTAAAAGGGGAGTGGAGGTTCCTAAACGGAGACCATTCATGCTGACGGAGGCCGAGCAGTCGGCGGTGGAAAGCCCCAAAACGGGGGAGGGCAATTCTCTCCCTGCTGGCAAGCCGGAGCCAAAACTGGGGTTCTGGCAGCAATTTTGGGAGGATGTTGACTGTGTCTTCGATCGGGATCCGGCAGCACGCAATCGCTGGGAGGTCATCTTCACTTATCCCGGTGTGCATGCTCTGTTTTTGCACCGCATCGCCCACTGGCTGTGGAAACGGCGCTGGTTTTTCCTAGCGCGGCTGCTCAGCTTCTTGGCTCGTTCTTTCACATTGATTGAAATCCACCCGGCAGCCAAGATTGGGCGGCGCTTTTTCATTGACCACGGCTGTGGGGTGGTGATCGGTGAGACGGCAGAAATTGGCGATGATGTTACCCTCTACCACGGGGTCACCTTGGGGGGTACCTCTTGGAACAAGGGCAAACGTCATCCCACCCTGGAAAACGGGGTGATTGTCGGCACGGGGGCCAAGATTCTGGGGCCGGTTCGCATTGGGGAAAAAGCTCGTATCGGAGCCAACGCGGTCGTGATTCAGGATGTAGCTCCCGGCATGACGGTGGTTGGGATCCCAGGCCGTGCGGTCATCCCGCCCCATCAGCGCCGCATCCCCGCCCATGGCATTGACCTAGATCACCATCTCATGCCTGACCCGGTGGGGCGTGCAATCGAGCAGTTGCTGCACCGTATTCAAGATCTGGAGGCCCAGGTGGCCCGCCTTAACCGGGAACGGGAACAGGCTCGGCAGGATCAGGTTAGAGGCGAAGCAGACTATTCCTGAGAGGACTCCGTCCGAGCAGCGCGAACGGGCTCTGTTCACTTTTGAACACCATTGTGCTCCGCACCGCTGATGCGAACGATATGAACCAGGTGGCTGGACAAGAGGGTCCAGCTTTCGGGGTATGCTGTGAGAGCGCTGGCCAGCTTTTTCCTCTGAATCTCTATTGGGTAACGCCGTCCGATGTCCCTTGTTGCTCCGCAACCCTGTCGCGACCAGGATTCTGTACCGTTGGCTTTATTGAGTGTATCCGACAAAACCGGACTGATCCCGCTGGCCCAGTCCCTCGTGCAAGAGCATGGCTTTCAACTGCTCAGCAGTGGGGGAACCGCCAAGGCGCTCTCAGAAGCTGGGATCCCGGTCACCCCTGTCTCTGCCCACACTGGCGCGCCGGAAATCTTGGGGGGAAGGGTGAAGACGCTGCACCCCCGCATCCACGGCGGCATTTTGGCCCGCCTGGAATGCAGCGAAGACCGGGCAGACCTAGAGGCGCTGGGGATCCCTCCCATCCAACTGGTGGTGGTCAACTTCTACCCTTTTGAACAGACAGTGGCCCAGGCAGGAGTGTCTCTGGAGGAAGCTTTTGAGCAGATCGATATCGGCGGGCCCACTTTGGCGCGGGCGGCAGCCAAAAATTATCCCTACGTTACGGTGCTGACGGATCCCAGCCAATACCCTCGGTATTTGCAACTGCTCTCCGGGGCCTATGGGGAAACAGAGCGGCTGGCGTTTCGCTTCCAGTGTGCTCGTCGGGCCTTTGAGCAGGTGCTGGCCTACGACCGCGCCATCGTCACCTACCTGGCTCGCCTGGAGCTAGCAGGTCCCTCCCAGTCCTCCGCAGCTGCCGCTGAAGACAGGTTTCAACTGCAAGGGATCCTGTGGCAACGCCTGCGCTACGGGGAAAATCCCCATCAAGCTGCCACTTGGTATGTGACGGATCCGGCTGCCCCCGGCTGGCACCGGGCTAAGCAGTTGCAGGGGAAGGAGCTGAGCTACAACAACCTGCTGGATCTGGAGGCGGCCCGTGCCCTGGCGGCAGAGTTAACCTTGTTACTCCGCAATGCTGATGCGACGCGGCCCACTGACGGGAAGGGCTCTGTGTCTTCTGGCTCTGCTCGGAGGGAGTTCTTGCAACCTGAACAAGCGGTGGCGGTGGTGGTTAAGCACAACAACCCCTGCGGGGTGGCCATTCGCCCATCGCCGGCTGCCGCCCTCGAGGCTGCCCTGGCTGCTGATCCAGTTTCGGCCTTTGGGGGCATCGTCGCCCTCAACCAACCCTTGGACGCAGAGGCCGCCCGACGGCTGGTGGAGCCTTTTTTGGAGTGTGTGGTGGCTCCCGATTGCACTCCAGAAGCGGCTGAGCTACTGTCAGTCAAAAAGAACTTGCGGGTCTTGATCTTG
This sequence comes from Thermostichus sp. MS-CIW-36, assembly GCF_054059035.1. NCBI lineage: Bacteria > Bacillati > Cyanobacteriota > Cyanophyceae > Thermostichales > Thermostichaceae > Thermostichus > Thermostichus sp. MS-CIW-36. The sequence goes on along the minus strand of NZ_JBSSBR010000006.1, from coordinate 55,609 downwards.
CCGGACTTGTGTGTGGGGCCTGCCCAAACAATCCGCACCCTGGCCGGGGGCTTTCTGGTGCAAGACGCCGATTCACCTGTTGCTCTGCAACGCTGTCACGACCAGGAACCGACGCAAACCGACAGCCCCCCTTCTTGGCAAGTGGTCACCCAGCGCCAGCCCACACCGGAGGAGTGGGCGGATCTGGAATTTGCCTGGATAGTCTGCAAACATGTGAAATCCAACGCCATTGTCGTCGCCAAGCAGAGGCAGACGCTCGGCGTCGGAGCCGGACAAATGAATCGGGTGGGAGCAGCGGAGATCGCTCTCCAGCAGGCGGGATCCCAAGCAGCAGGAGCTGTTTTGGCCAGCGATGGCTTCTTCCCCTTTGCCGACAGCGTGGAGATGGCTGCCCAAGCAGGGATCCGCGCCATCATCCAGCCGGGGGGGAGCATCCGCGATGCCGATTCCATTGCTGCTGCCAACGCTGCCGGTATTGCCATGGTTTGCACCGGCATACGTCACTTTCTGCACTGAGCCTGCCTCTCGGGAGAGAAGAGAGCGGGGAAGAGTGAGAAGGGAGTATCCTTACTCCTCACTTCTCTTTCCTCACTTCTCACTCCTCACTGTTGCTCCGCAACGCTCTAGGGCAACCCCCAAGCTCTGGCCCGCTCTGCCAGCCAGCCCTCAGCCCGCAAATTCTCCAGTTCTCGGCGCACCCGCAGCCGCAATTCGGCGTGCTGCAGCCCCTTGGGCATGGCAATGCCCAGCCCCACCGTTGCCAAGGGGGATCCCAGAAATTGAAACTGTTGCTCCGCAGCGCTTTCGCGACGGGGATGCTCTGCTAGCCACCCTGCCAGCACCGAGCGATCTGCTGCCCACCCCTGCACCGCCCCTTTCAGGAGCAGTTCCGCCCCTTCTCGGTAGGAATCGACAGGCACCAACTCCACCCCTGGCAGGTATCGATTCAGCAGGGGAATGGCGCTGGAACCGCGCAAGACTGCAACGCGACCGCCCCGCAAGTCCGACCAGCTTTCCCAGTTGTGGGAACGAGCCACAACCAAGCTGGGGCCGTCCTGGTAGTAAGCAGAGGTAAACTCCACTTGGCGTGCCCGATCGGGTGTAATGCCGATCTGAGCGATGGCCAGATCCACTTGGCCATCAGCCAACACTTGCAGCCGCTCTACATTCGAGACCGGAACCCAATCCACAGCCTCTGCCGACCCCAATAACCGGGATCCCAGCTCTCGAGCCAGCTCGATCTCAAACCCCTGCAGATCCCCTTGGGGAGTGCGAAACCCCAGCGGCCTCAAGTTGTCTTTTACGGCAACGCGCAGCCGCCCAGAATCCACAATCTCCGACCAAGGGCGGGCTTCCGCAGGGATCCCCGCCCCTAGGCAACCCAAAACCAGGCTGAATGCCAATAAAGGCTTCAGGAGCAAGAAGAGAGAAGAGGGAGGCCACACAGCACCCACTGGGGACTCCGTCCCGTTAACACGACACGATTGGAACCGCACCGCTGTTGCGAACGCCGATGCAAGCAGAAAACCCACTGGGGCAGGCAGGGATCCCATTGGCTCAGGCAGTGCGGGACTGCCGGGCTGCAGCAACCACCTGAGCGAAGGCTTCCGGATCCAGCATGGCCAAGCGAGCCAACATTTTGCGGTTGAGCTGAATGTCAGCTTTTTTTAGGCCATCGATGAACTCGTGGTAACGCAGGCCCTGGGCACGGGTGGCCGCGTTGATGCGGGTAATCCATAGGCGACGAAAATCCCGCTTCTTGCGGCGGCGATCCCGGTAGGCGCTGCGCAAAGCCTTCATCACCTGCTGGTTGGCGGTGCGGAACAGCTTTGAACCAGCTCCCCGAAAGCCTTTGGCCAGCTTGAGGATCTTTTTGCGGCGCTTGCGGGCGACATTGCCCCGTTTGACTCTCATGGCAGTAACTCAATAGGAACTTGAACAAACTCAAACTGAAGGGTAGAAGCACTCCGTCCTGCTAACGGGATCGGAACTGCTGTCGCCAATGCCAGCCCCTGAAATCTTCTTGCCGGCGCGAGCGGGATCCCGGCTAGTGGGTGTTGGGCAACATCAGGCGCACATTGACCACATCCCGCTTGTCCACCAGGGCCACACCGGCCAATTTGCGTTTGCGCTTGCTGGTTTTGTGCTCCAGCAAGTGGTTGTGCCCGGCCCTGCGACGCATAAACTTGCCGCTGCCGGTCAGGCGGAAGCGCTTGGCTGCTGCCTTGCGGGTTTTGATTTTGGGCATGATGACAACCCCAGAATATGCGGGGCCAGAGCTAAAGGTCACAGCTTTCTAGGATAAGCCATAGAAGAACAAGAGGGCAAATGCCAAGGTTCGTCCCGCTGAGGCAAGGGAAAGGGGTCGAGAAACTCTCAGGAGACTGAGTTTTGAGGCTCCAGCAGCAGCACTTGCCAGCGCAGCAAGCGTTGCAGTTGCTCAAAGCTCAGGGGGCACTCTAGGCCAGCCTGGATCTCTTGGACGGTGCGGATCCCGTCCACCTGTTGGAGAAAGGCGAAGGCTTCTTCGCTCAGGGAGATGGCTTCGTAAGCATAGTTGAAAATGCTCCGCCCCGGCCACAGGCCCAGACAGGGGCTGAGGTGGGCAATGGCTGATGCTACACTTTCCGGGCTTGTCCATTCCCAGCAGCAGATGGGGGGCTGACCGAGAAACAGCTCGTAGTGGGCCACCACCGGATCCAGCAGCTCGATCAAGCGATAGCGTTCTGGCTCTGGCAGTTGAGCAGCTTGCGCCAGCAGCGCTTCATCCTGACCCAACACCCGCTCCAGCCGCCAAAACTCCGGGTTGGAAAAGCGTAAAAACTGCAGTCCAGAAGCCCGGATTAATTCAAACAGAGTCTCGATGGTGTAGTCCACTTCCTGGGGGTGCAGGTACATATCGGCGAAGCATTCGTCGTCCACGTTCTCGATGGCCCAGCGGGCCCGTTCTTGCTGCTGGATGCGGTTGGTTTCCGGCAAGATCTCGAAAAGGCGGCGGCCCACCTGGAGACCCCTCTGCAATTGCTCCGCCGAGGCAAGGGTCTGGTGTTCAGAACCCGTTACCAGCAGGCGGATGGCCTTTTGCATGAGGCGGATTTCGTGGCGACCCAGCTCGCCGTACACAAACAGGTGCAGGATCCCGCCGGGAGCCAATTTGCTGGCCAAAGCCTGCAGCCCTGCCACCGGATCGGGCAGGTGGTGGAGCATGCCCACGCAGTTGATGAAGTCAAACTGCCCTGGTAGCTGGTCGATGTCGTAGACGTTGAGCTGGCGAAACTGCACCGGCGGTGCCTGGGAAGCCCGACAACGGGCCTCGGCAATCTCCAGGGCGCGGCTGCTCAGATCAAAGGCCCAAATTTCTGCGTTGGGGTTTTGGTGGGCAATGTATTCTGTTCCCACTCCCGAGCCACAGCCGGCATCCAGAATGCGCACCTTGCGCCGACCCGGATGGGATCCCGTACAAAAGGCATGGGCCTGGGGCCAACTCCAGCGCCAATTCCACCCTGGCGGGGGAACAGTGCCGACGGGCTGCGGGGGGAAAGGGTAGAGCTCGTAGAGCTGCCGCACTTGGTTGAGGATTTGTTCGGCGCTGGGGGAGTTGGGCTGCATGGACTATCTGTTGGAGCCAGCAAGACTATAGTGACAATATCCCCCTCCCAAACTCCTGCTGAGCCTACTGTTATGAAAGTGCTTCGCACTGCCAGCGCAAAAACTTCTTCTCATCCTCTGCAAACCGGCCTCACCTTCGACTGGATTAGGCTGACGGCTGAGCTCAAAAAGATTTTGGATCCCCAGCGGGTGATCAGCAAGCCGGAGGAGCTGCTGGTTTACGAATGCGATGGGCTGGTCAGCTACCGGCAAAGGCCGGCGCTGGTGGTGCTGCCCCGCACAACAGAAGAGGTAGCGCAGGTGGTGAAGCTGTGCAGCCGCTACCAGGTGCCCTTCGTGGCGCGGGGATCCGGTACGGGCCTCTCAGGGGGAGCCCTGCCGGTGGAAAATAGCGTCGTCATCGCCACCACCCTGATGAAGCAGATCCTGGAAATCGACCTGGACAACCGCTGCATGGTGGTGCAGCCGGGGGTTATTAACACTTGGATTACCCAGGCCGTGGCCGCCCAAGGCTACTTTTATGCGCCGGATCCCTCTAGCCAGTCGGTTTGCTCCATCGGAGGCAATGTGGCGGAGAACTCCGGCGGCGTTCACTGCCTCAAATACGGGGTGACGGCCAACCACATTCTCGGCCTGACGGTGGTGCTGCCGGACGGGGAGGTGGTGTGCTGGGGAGGCAAGATCCCGGAGATGCCCGGCTACGACTGGGTGGGGCTGTTTGTGGGATCCGAGGGCACCCTGGGCATTGCCACCGAGATTACCCTGCGCTTGCTCAAGGCCCCGGCTCAAGTGCAGGTTTTGCTGGCAGACTTTGACAGTGTGGAAGCGGCGGGATCCACCGTCTCCGACATCATTGCTGCCGGGATCATCCCCGCCGGCCTGGAGATTATGGACAACTTTAGCATCAATGCCGTGGAGGATGTGGTGCAGTTGGGCTACTATCCGCGGGATGCGGCGGCCATTTTGTTGGTGGAGGTGGATGGGCTGGAACTGGAGGTGGAAGAAGCCGGCCAGCAGGTGAGGGCGCTGTGCTTCAAAAATGGGGCGCGACAGGTGCAAGTCGCATCCGACCCGGAAGAGCGGGCGCGGGTGTGGAAAGGACGTAAGGCAGCATTTGCCGCCATGGGCAAGCTCAGCCCCAACTACTATGTTCAGGATGGGGTGATCCCCCGCAGCCAGCTAGCCTTTGTCTTGAAGGAAATCGAGCGCCTCAGCCGTGAGTACGGTTATCCGGTGGCCAATGTGTTTCACGCTGGCGACGGCAATCTGCACCCCTTGATCCTCTACGACGAGTCGGTGCCGGGATCCCTGGAGCAGGTGGAGAAACTGGGGGGCGAGATCCTTAAGCTCTGCGTGCGCTTGGGGGGCAGCATTTCCGGCGAACATGGCATCGGGGCAGACAAACGCTGCTACATGCCGGAAATGTTTACGCCTGCGGATCTGGAGAGCATGCAATGGGTGCGGCAGGTGTTCGACCCCCAGCACATCGCCAACCCCGGCAAGATCTTTCCCACCCCCCGCACCTGCGGTGAGTCAGCCCACGCCCACAGCCAACCAGAATGGCAAGGGATCCCAGTCTTTTGATTTTGAACGTGATATGCAGTCGTTTCAGGCTAGAGTGAGACGCCTGGGCTACTGCTCGCGCCAGCGGGACGGAGTCCTATCGCGCCAGCGGGACGGAGCGAGACAGAACTTTTCTACTCCTGCTGCTCGCAGCCTCGTCGCGACAGCGTTAGCGTTGCCCTACCGTAGGCACAGCAACAACTCCGGCAGAGGCAGGACAGAGTAGGATGCTACCTTGGCAAAGATTCTTTGGAGAGCAAGGATGAGGCAGCAGAGAGGAATGGCTCAGCACAAGAGGTGGGCGGTGGGCCTGTTGGCGATCTGGGTTTGGCTGAGCTGGGGGATGGGGGCCTGGTCTGCTCCCCTTTGTCGGGATCCCCTCTTGCTGCGGCAGATCTTGGCAGCTCTGGGCCGTCCGGAGGTGAAGGTAGAGGAGGTGGCCCTTTTTGATCCGGATCAGTGTCTTGTCCAACTGGTGTTGGATCGCCAGGGGTTGAGCGGCTCCTTGCCGCCCGAAATAGGCCAATTTCGCCGGTTGCGAGCCTTGTCCCTCAGCCACAACCAACTTTCCGGCCCCCTGCCGCCCGAGCTGGGGCAACTCAGCCAGTTGGAAAACCTGTTTCTCGACTACAACGAATTCTCCGGCTCCATCCCATCCGAGCTGGGGCAGCTGCGCAACCTGCGCGGCCTGTTTTTGGATCACAACCAGCTCTCTGGGCCTATTCCCCCCCAGCTGGGGCAACTGCGCCACCTGGAAAACCTCATCCTGCAAAACAACCGCCTCAGCGGCACCCTTCCCGGCCAACTGGGCCAGATGAGCTCCCTCAAGGGCCTGTTTTTGGATCGCAATCAGCTCTCTGGGCCTATTCCCCCCCAACTGGGGCAACTGCGCCACCTGGAAAACCTCTACCTGTCGGACAATCGCCTCAGCGGATCCCTGCCCCCCGAACTGGCCCAACTGAGTCAGTTGCGGGATCTGCGCTTGGCACGTAACCAGTTCACGGGAGAATTGCCGACCTTTTTGGCAGAACTGCCCCGACTGGAGCGGCTGCACATCGAGGGAAACCCCGGCTTCTGCTTGCCGGCTGCCCTATCCGAGTGGTTTGCCGGCCTAAACCCAGCGGATCCCCTGCCGGCTCCCATCTGCTCATGGACTCCGTCCCGCTAACGCGACCGGTAGCCTACTGGGACTCCGTCCCGCTATCGCGAAAGGACTCTGTCCCACTATTGTGCTCTGCACCGCTGTCACGAACGCAACAGCGTCGCGTAGCAATAACGGCGCAAGTGTGGGATCCCAGCTTGTCCTGGGTGGAGGAGGAGAGCCGTAGCGACGACCAGGCCACTCCTGCTCGGTGGGCCACCACCACTCCAACCGCCTCCAGATAGGAGGTTACCGACACATGAGGGATCCCCAACTGGCGGGGGTGCACCTGCATCACGGTGGTGTTTTCCTCGACGGCAATGAAAAGCGGAGGACGGGCAAGGACTCCGTCCGTTCGCGTCAGCGGCGGAGCATTGTGGTGGGGTTGCGACAGCATTGCAGAGCCATAACGGCTGGCCAGGTGCAGCAAGCCAGGCCCCCCAAAGGCAGTGGCCGGGGCGATGACGCTGTCCACCTGCTCTGCTGTCAGGTCACCCGGTTGGACGGGATCCCCGCTCTTGACAAATTGGGGAGCATAGCTGAGGCCCACCAAAACCGAAGGCAAGAAGGTAAACCCCACCTCTTCAGCAGCAGCGCGGGGGTGAACCGGCTTGGGGAAAGTCTCAGGGTAGAAAGCGGGGGCATGGGCACAAGGGATCCGCAACTCCCGCACCACCAGGTGGCTGATCAGGGCTTCGACGCCGGCCAGGGGATCCACCCCCATTCCTTGCTCGTATTGGCTGAAGTCCAAGTCATCCGGAAAGCGGGCCACCACGGCAATGGCCTCTGCCCCCAGGCGAACCAGCTCCTGGGCAGTCTCCAAGAGAGCATCAGGCTGGGCCAGGGATCCCTGGCTGGCCCCGGAGGGGGAGAAGCCGACGGAAACGCCCAAGGGTTGGCGGGTCAAGCGCCAGGGGCCAATGTTGAGCCCCAAGGTGGCCTGAGCAGCCTGCATCACCTGCAGGTGGCGTTGTTGCAGATCGGGGGGGATCCCGGCATCCAGCACCACCCCAACACAGTTTTGGCGCACTGGCCGCAAATTCCACACCCCCGCACAGAACTGATCCAGGCCGTACCCTTCCACGTACAACACGTTCCCCATCGGCCAAAACAAACTGGCTCCGTTTAACACGTTGGGATGGGTGATGACCCGCTCTGCGGCTGCTGCCAGGGTGCGGGCAACAGGCAGGGCATCCCCGGCAAAACCACCGATGCGGGCACCAATGCCGGTGGGGATGAGCAGGAGGCTGGTGTAGGGATGGCTCATGCTGCTATGTCTACAGCACTCTATGCTGCTACACGCGAACGGGAACCGCACCGCTAACGCCGGACGGACAGGATCTGCTGGGCTAGGGCCTCGGCCCGCCGCACACAATCTCCCAAGGCCACGCCATCCAGGTAGTTGGCGCACACCCACACCCCTGGGGTTTGGTCGGCCAGGCTGGCCTGCAATTGGGCAATCCGCTGCCGATGGCCAAGCGTGTATTGCGGGATAGCTTGGGGCCACAGGCGCTCTCCCAGGCGGATGGGCTCGACAGGGCGGGTGAGCAGGATCTGGCTGAGTTCTGCATGCACAATTTGGGCCCGCTCGTCAGGGGAGAGCGCCGTAATGGGCGGGATCCCTTTCTGGCGGGCAAAAGCCGCATCGGTAGCTCCCCCGATGAAGCTGATCAGGCAGTGATAGCCCTGAGGAGCCCGCTCTGGGAAGAGGGAGGAGGCCCAGATGGTGCCCAGGGTGCGCAGGCCCTGAGAGCGAGGGATCAGATGGCCAAACCCTCGCAGCGGTTGGGGGAGGGCTTCTTCTGGATAGGCCAAAGCCACCACCGCCACAGGCGGGTAGGGGATTTCCCTCAGCAGCCGGCTGGCCTGGGGGTTGAGATCTTGCAGGAGGGTGGCAGCAGCGTAGGCAGGGAGGGTGAGCACCACCTGTTGAGCCGCCACCCAGTGGATTTCTTCTGGGGCGTTGTGCTCCGCGCCGCTGTGGTGTATGGCAAAGCCCACCCGGTAGCCGGTTTCATCCCGCTTGAGATGCACAGCCCGCCAGCCCAGCCGCAGCGCACTGCCCAGTTTCTGGGCAATCGCCTCAGGTAGCTGCTGCAACCCCTGCCGCAGGTTACCCAGTTGGCCCCGCTTGGGAGGAGGTTGGATAGGGGAGTTGCCGCTGTCCTGTTGACGGGTTCGCGGGAGCGTCGCGTAGCGATAACGGCTGCGCAAAGCCTGCACAGCACCGGCAAAGAGGCTGCCGTAGCGTTCTTCCAAGCCGGCAATGCGGGGGAAGGCTGCCAAGGCGCTGAGCTGATCCGGATCCCCGGCATACACCCCTGAGGTGAAAGGTTCGACCAGCCGTTCCACCACCTCGGATCCCAGTTGCCGCTGGAAGAATTGCCGCACCGTTTCCTCTTTGCCCGGCGGTGGCGCAACAAACCCCAACAAGCCGCGCAAGGCCCGCAACTTGCCGCCCACGCTCAACAGCCGCGAGCCAATGGCTGCAGAAGGGCTCAGGGGCACCGGCAGCAGCGCTTTCTCCCAGTAAACGTAGCGGGGCAGCTTGGCATCGGCCAGCACCAGGTGCTCCGCCAAGCCCACCTCGGCAATGAGGTTAAGCAGGGCGGGGACGGGGGTAAAGCTGTTGGGGCCCTCTTCCCAGCGATAGCTGTCTTTGGATTGGGTGGAGATACAGCCCCCCACGCGGGAGCTGGCCTCGGCCAGGAGCAGCGGCTGGGTGGAGTCATCCCTGGAGGATAAGCCCTGTTGTAATCGCAAGGCCAACGTTAGGCCGCTGATGCCCGCCCCCACCACCACCACCTCAGCCTGCAAGGACTGCGTCCTACCAAAGTGCTCCGCACCGCTATCGCGAACGCGAACAGAAGGGTTCATCTTTTGGGTTCCAACGGGTTTTCCGATCCTCTAAGGGTCAAACAATTATGCTCTGAGCCGCTCGCGGGTCTACGCAGCTAGCGCAGCACCCGAAATAGGCTGGGGATCCCGGCTACCTGGGGCAGTTGTTGGATCTCGGCCAGCGCCTGCCGGCAGTCGGCCTCCCGGACGGTGTGGGTGAGAATCACAATCTCCGCCTGCTCTTGGTGACATTCCTTTTGGGTAATGCTCTCCAGGCTAACCCGGTGGCGACCGAAGCAGGTGCCAATCGCCCCCATTACCCCCGGCTGATCCTGAGCCAACACCCGCACGTAAAACTCCGACTCCAATTCCGAGAGAGGGATCAAAGAGGCGGCAGCAGGAAAGCAGGGGAATCCCCACAGCGGATTGGGGGCATCAGCCCCCGTTTGCCGGTGGGCAATCAGGGTCAGCAGATCGCCGACAACGGCGCTGGCAGTCGGCCCCCGCCCCGCCCCCGGCCCCGACAGCACCACCTGACCCAAGGGATCCCCCTGCACCAAAACGGCATTGTCCACGCCGTTGATGTTGGCCAAGGGGTGGGTAGAGGGCAGAAGGGTGGGGTGAACTCGGATGTCCAAGGCCATCGTGTTGCTCCGCAACGCTGTCGCGACCGCCCCTTCCCCGTCATCCAAGGGCTCCGCCCCGCTAGCGCGAACAGGATGGGCCCTTGCTGCTCCGCAATGCTGACGCAACTGGGCGATGGCCAAGAGCTTGAAGGTGTAGCCCCACTCGCGAGCATAGCGAATGTCGGTAGGGCTGATGCCGCGGATCCCTTCGCAGGGGATGGCTGCCCGCTCCACAGACACCCCGAAAGCAAGGCTGGCCAAAATGGCGATCTTGTCGGCGGCATCCCACCCTTCCACATCGGCACTGGGATCCGCCTCGGCGTAGCCGCGGGCTTGGGCCAGAGCAAGGGCTTCCTCAAACGAGCTGGCCGCCTGGGTCATCTGGCTGAGGATGAAGTTGGTGGTGCCGTTCACAATGCCCCAGACCGCCTGGATGTGGCTGGCCTGCAGGGACTGTTGCAAGGGCTGCAGAATGGGGATCCCGCCCCCAACTGCCGCTTCCAGGAGCACCGAGACTTTGGCTTGGGCTGCCGCCTGAAAGATCTCCTCTCCGTGGCGGGCGATCACCGCTTTGTTGGCCGTGATCACCGGTTTGCCGTGGTCAATGGCTTTTAAGATCAAGCTGCGGGCCGGCTCCAAGCCCCCCATCAGCTCGATCACCACGTCGATCTCCGGATCCGACACGATCTGCTCCAGATTGGTGGTCAGGCGCTCAGGTGGGATCCGCACTTGCCGCGGCTTATCCAAAGAGCGCACCCCCACCGCCGCAATCTCAACCGACTGCAAGAGAGGATGCCGGGGTTGCTGCAGAATTTGCACAACACCCGTGCCAACCGTGCCCAGCCCCAATAGCCCAACTCGTTCGCGGTAGCGGCGCATAGCGCTTTAGACCACAACTCTTCCTTTTGCCTGCTGTTCCCGTTAGCGGGACGGAGTCCTTTGCCCTGTGAGGGCTCCGCCTCGCCAATGCAAACAGGAAGCGGACGGGATCCCCTCACCATTATCACGCTTGGATCCACGCTCTGCTAACGCGACCATGATCCGCATGCAGAGCACTTTGTTCGCGCTAGCGGGACGGCGTCCTTAGTTGGGATCTATACACTTGTCCGCCAGAGAATCCCGCAGGGCACGGACAAAGTGATAGGGGGGCAAAGGGGCGCTCCAATCCAGTTGCCAATGGGGGTGCTGATCCAGCCAGGCTTGGGTGAGCTGAGCGGCGGCTTCCCACTCGGCAGGGGTGAGCAAAAAGTAAAGCCGCAAGGCTTCTCCTGGCTGGGGATCCCCCCTTTGCACAGGCCAGGTGGAAGGCCAAAGCTGCTGTAGGGCTTGCTGCTCCTGCTCTTGCTGCTCTTGGGCCTGTCGTTGCTGGAGATAGGCTTGCTTGCGGGCCAACAGATAGGCCGTCCCGCTCAGGGAGGACTGTGGCTCCGGTTGGGGCTGAGGTCGAACCCTTCCTTTGAGACAATACTCGGCCCGCCCCCCAATGGCTGCCAGGGCTTGTTCGTATTCCGCTTGCCGGGACAGCAGGTGGAATCCCAGCTTTTCTGCTGAGAGGAAGCAGGTGCCGAAGCGCAGGGGCAGCACCGGCATCTGGGCGAACAGTCGGCAGATCACCTGGTCGTGGCGCAGGGCAGAGCGCACCAACACCTCATCCGAGACTTGCAGCGACTCTGGATCCTGCATCGGCTCCACAGCAGCGGCAATTCGGCTGCCTGTCGGGGAGAACACCTGCACCGACCGATGGATCCCCTCGGTTTGCCGGATGAAGGGCAAAAGCTCTGGCGCTGGCTGCAGGAAGAAGGCGTACGTGTAAAGGGGGCTAAAGGATTCCGTCCCGCTACCGCGAACGGCACTCTGCTCATTCCCGTCAGCAGTACGGAGCACTTGGGGTTCTGGCTGAGCTGGGAAAGTCATGGCCTCAGATTTGAGACAGATAGGCTCGCCTTCCCAGTCTACGCAACCTAGGATTGGGATCTAAGGACTCCGTCCCGCTACCGCGAACAGAAACCCATGGAGTTCTACGGCCAGCCTGGAGATGCGATAGACTAACCTCGCATTGGTTCTACACAGGGCTGTGGTGTCGGGGGCCGGAACAGCGCCCGTGTTCAGGCGGGCTCCCCGCCTCAATGCCCCTAACAGGTGAGGCCATGAACAGCCGCCCAGATTTCAAATCCTTTGAAAAAGAAGAAACCGAACGGCTGCGAGATCTACTCCCCGCTTCCTTCCGACCCTTGATCAGCGTCGTTCCCCACTTCGGGGGTGAAGCCCTGCTCATCTCCCGCCGCAAAGCCCCTTGGCAGCCCCAGGGCACCATCGCCATCGATTTTCGCCGTTGGCAAGGGATCCCTCAGCCACAGCGGGATCTGTTGTTTCTGCGGGAGGTGGGCTGGCTGGACAATCGCAACTGGCTGCAGCCGGGGTTTTACCAGTCGCTGGCCTTGTTCGGGGGCATCACCACTGTTGCGGAGCTCTCTTTGCAGCACCCCTTTTCCGCTCTGTTGGCAGGTGGCATTACAGCTCTCTCCGTCCGGCAGATCTGGCAAAACCTGAACCGGGAGAGCGCCCATTTCGATGCCGATGAATTTGCCCTGCGCCGTGCCCAGTTCCGCGGCTACACCCGACAGGAGGCCGCTCAACACCTGGCAGATGCCATAGAACAGGTTCTGAAGCTGGATCCCACCGTTCGCGACAGCGGCGAAGCATCTATCCTGACGGCGCTACGGCTGCAACGGCTGAGAACCATTGCCCGCAACCTGGCTTCTACCCCCCCCAGCGGAAACGCCTGGTCGCGTTAGCGGGACGGAGTCCTTGGCCAGTTGCACTTGGGTGATGGCCACCCGACCGGAGAAGCAGATGTCGGTATCGGTTTGGGGATCCCGAGCGCGCTCCGCATAGCGGCCCTGATAGCGAAACCACAGCGACTCTGCCCCATTTCCCTCGGCTTCCACCGCATAATCGAGCGGCAGGGGTTGGGTGCAGAGGGGACAATAGACCCGCTCCGGCAGAGGGGATCCGGCGGGCAAGTGAGGCAGGTTCACATTCCAAAACGCCCCCCTGGGCAGGGGTTGTTCCATCAGCTCCGCCAAGATTTCCCGCGTCCACCGCTGGGCTTGCTCCCAGTCGATGGGTTGGCCCCCTGCTCGGTATTGGGAAATGGCAATTCCCGGGATCCCGCGCATCGCTGCTTCCCGTACCGCCGCCACCGTTCCCGACAGATACACATCCGATCCAAGATTTCCCCCCTCGTTGATACCGGAAAGCACCCAATCCACCGCTGGGGCCAGCTTGAATAGGGCCACCCGCACACAGTCGGCAGGGGATCCCTCGACGGCAAAGGTGCGCTCGCCGCGGGCCAAGGCCCGAAAAGGTCGCCCCGTTGTCACCTGGTGGCTGCAGCCGGAAATCGGTTGGTGGGGGGCCACAATCCAACAGTGTTCTTCCGGGATGAGGGCGCTGAGGGCCAACTTGAGATTGGCCAGCCCGGCAGCCTCGATGCCGTCATCGTTGGTCAGCAATACCTTCATTCCTACTTTTCCCCTCTGCCGGCAACTTCTTGGGTGAGTCCTTTTGCAAGTCCCAGTGGCAAATCTGGAGATCTTGGGTGCAAAAGCGATGTGGATCCCGTTCTTCTTCTACCCTATCCATAGGGGGTAGCGTCTCCCATGCCGCGTCCCTCGACCCACGGTATGAACTGACACTGGAGGATTGCGATGACCACACGGGTAGCCATCAACGGATTTGGTCGCATTGGGCGGGCCTTCTTGCGGGTGCTGCTGTCTCAGCCAGCTCGGGAGCTGGAGGTGGTAGCAGTCAATGACCTGACCGAACCCGACAACTTGGCCTATCTGCTCCAGTTCGACTCGGCCTATGGGCGCCTTCCCCAAACCGTGAGCGCGGTGGACGGGCATCTGCAAATCGGCAACCACCTGAAAGTCCGGGTTTTGGCAGAGCGGGATCCGGCACAACTGCCCTGGAAAGATCTGGGGGTTGACCTGGTGGTGGAATCGACCGGCTTGTTCACCAAACGAGACGGGGCCGCCAAACACCTGGAAGCCGGGGCCAAAAAGGTGATCATCTCTGCTCCCGCCAAAGGCCCCGACTTGACGGTGGTGATGGGGGTCAACGACGACCAATACGACCCAGAGCGGCATCACATCGTCTCCAATGCTTCCTGCACCACCAACTGCTTGGCGCCGCTGGCCAAGGTTTTGTTGGATCGCTTCGGCATCGAGACCGGCTTTCTCACCACTTGCCATGCCTATACCGCCACTCAGGCAATTGTGGATCGCCCGGATCCCAAAGATTACCGGCGGGGCCGCTCGGCAGCAGTGTCGATCGTGCCTTCCACCACCGGGGCCGCCACGGCAGTGGCCGAGGTTTTGCCCGCCCTGAGAGGAAAGATGGATGGCCTGGCGCTGCGGGTGCCCACCTTGACCGGCTCGATTGTGGACTTTGTGGTGCGTACCGAGCAGCCCATCACCAAAGAAGCAGTCAACCAAGCCTTTATCGAGGCTGCAGAAGGCCCGCTGCGCGGCATCCTGGCCATTGCTCCGCCAGAGATCGTATCGGCGGATATCGTCGGGGATCCCCACTCTTCCATTGTGGATTTGGGATCCACCCTGACCTTAGGGGATCGCACGGTGAAGGTGCTCTCCTGGTATGACAACGAGTACGGCTATGCGGCGCGGCTGGTGGATCTGGCGGCCAAAATCGGGGCTGCGCTGTAGGCGGCCATCCCCGTTGCGTTCAAGGCAAGGCTATTAGAACCGGATTTGCGGTGGGGCAGTTACGGTTCAGATGCGGTTGTGGCCGGGGTTGCAGGCGATGAAGGGGGGCCGAGCCACAGCAGGATCACCATTGCCGGAGCGGCTGTCATCGCCGTGATCAGATAAAACAAAGGCCAATTGACTGCAGCCGCCAAATAGCCTGACACAGCCCCGGCCAAGGTTCCCCCCACGGCAAACACACTGGTGAGCAAAGCATACTGAGTGGCACTAAATTGCCGGTCGCAGAGGCTCATCAAAAAAGCCAGAAAAGCAGCCGTGCCCATGCCCCCGGCCATGTTGTCGAAAATGGTTGCCCCCACCAGCAGCGGATAGTTTTGCCCCACCAACCCAATCGCTCCCAGGCCCAAATTGCCGATCCCTTGCAAGGCTGCGAAAATGAACAGACAGCGGTAGGTGCCGATGCGGCTGACCCACTCCCCCCCCACAAAAGCCCCAGCCAAGGTGGCCAACAAGCCTATCCAACTGCGGATAATGCCCAGATCGCTGGTGCTAAACCCCGTCTGCAACAAAAATGTGGGGGTCATTTGCCCTGCCAAGCTATCCGGCAACTTGAAGCAGACCACAAACAGCAGGATCGCCCAGGCCAAGCGGTGCCGCCAAAAAGATTGAAACGGCTCGAGGATAGCCGACCGCAAAGAGGTAGGCTTGAGGGCGCTGTTTTCCGGCTCAGGGGCCAAAAACGAGGTAATCAACCCGATCAACATCAGCAGCGCCATGATCCCGTACACCTGCCACCAGGGCAAATAGTCCGCCAAGATCAAACTCACGCCACTGCTGACCAACAGCGCGATGCGGTAGCCAAATACGAAAATCGCTACCCCTGCCCCCATCTCCCGCTCTGCCAAGATATCGGTACGGTAGGCATCCACCGCGATGTCCTGAGAGGCGCTCAAAAAAGCCACCAGCAACCCCACCAGAAAGATCGGGCGGGTGAAAACCGTGATTCCCGGCCAAGTCTGGGCCAGCTCTTCCCATCCCAAGGCTTCCAGCCAGGTTTGGGTCGGATCCTGAAAACCCAGTAGCCCTATGCTGAGCAGCAACAGCACCTGGGTCAGGGCCATCCACCCCCGCCGCCGACTGCCCCGCAGGGATCCCGGTGCCGGCAACAGAAATCGATCCAGAACAGGCGACCACAAGAACTTAAAGGAGTAGGGCAAATTGAGCAGGTTAAACAAGCCGATGGCAATGGTGGTCAAGCCCGCTTGGGTCAGCCAAGCATTCAAGGTGGTGTTGATCAGCAGCAGCGGCAAACCCGAAGAAAACCCCAACAGCAGCAGAACGCCCATCTTAGAGCTGCCGTAGACGCCCAACATCCGCCTCAAGACGCTTGCCCCTGCCTCAATCATGACTAGCCCTCCCCGCCATCCTGTCTATTTTCAGGGATCCCTGTATTCCCAGTCACCCTAACAGGTGCCTTCCAATGCTCAGCCCCGGTCTTCGGTGCTGGGCAAAAGCTCTGTGCAGCTTGAGAGGAGTTCACAAGCTGCTGCGAATTACAAACGAATAGTTGCTGCCCGGTTCCAGCAGATAGTCCGATTTTTCCAGAAAACGGCTCAAGGGCTCGCAAATCAAAGCCCGCCCCACAGAGGGTTCCACCTTGAGCTCCCCGGCCTGAAAGCACCAGCAAAAGCGCCAAACCCAACCGTTGGCGTTGACTTCCCCCTCAATGGCCCCCTCTTGCCAAGAGCGGCGGGTAATTTGGACATGGGCAGTGGTTTGAGGCAGTCGGCTCATCCGGCATCTCCCGACGAGATCCCTTGTAGGGTAGCGCGTGGCTCCCTCGCTGCCGCCAGCAGGTCGAGTATGGCGAGTGAGGCAGCAGGAGCTCAACCCGTGGGGAGGGATCCCGTACACAGGGTCAGTTCTTTCGATCTTCTGAGAGCGGCTGCAACAAACCCCCCAGGGTAGGGGGGCTGTTTCCTGAGCTCCTGCTAATAGGAAAAGCTGGCCAGAAGCTAGCGAGCGGCAGTTGCAAGGGTCTTCGAGGATTTTTTCTCTGGCTTTTCAGCCGCAACCTCTGCTAACAAAGCTCGCAGGCTGGGAAAAAGGAAGTGGTTCTCCTCGACATATTGCGCGCCGAACAACCCCTTCTCCGCCCAAAAAAACCGATCAACGGTATGCTCATTTCGCCGCACCAAAATCAGCGCGGGGGGCTGAATAGACTTTTCCTGAATATACTTTCGAGCAGCGGTTACAGACTTCTCTTCACCACTGTCCAGATTAAATTGAGGAATGTGATCTAAAATTTTGCGCCCTTCCAGACGACGGCGACTCTTACGCTTTCTTCTCCTAACCAATGTAAGCCTCCTGTAGAAGGATGACCGAACAACCGCAACCGCAAAGAATATATCAGCGCTGCTTAAGAAAAGCAATAACTTTTACCCATTTTTGTTATCATCTTTTACAAAGGCAATAAAGACAGCAGTCGCCCTCAAAGCCCTTGAAGGGTTACTTATGGACGCGCCCAAAAAAATCTAATCGGGAACCTTTCTCCGAACAAAAAATCCTCCAACAATCGCCTGCAAAGAGAGCTGGCGATTGGGCGTTTGCTAGGTTGACTGCTGATATTGATAGGGGATCCACGGGCTCTGACACCTGCGAAGAAAGTCAGATGCCGATGTGGGAGATCCGCATCAAATCTGGCCCCTAGCCTAACATTAACAAAAACGATACTCAACAGAACATATACCTAAGCTCAGCTTCAAGACAACCCCCTTTGGGCTGAAGTGCTAAGTCAATTGCCAATGCTGCAAGTCTGGAGCTGCTCAACCGAGGAGAGAAAGGGGCACTCCGGTGCCGGGCTACCGTTGAACAGCGCATGTAAGACTGTACAACCAACTTCTTGTTTCTACAAGAGATCCACTGCAGATCCCCAGCATGTCCACACAGCCCTTTCGCGAGTTCATCCTGGGAGCCCTGGAGTGAGGAGTTCTGGTACCGTAGGGATTGGATAGATCCCGCACCAGGTGACCGGCAAGCTGGAATGGGCTTGATGGGCTGCCAGGACTGCGCTGAACCGATTAGACGGAATTCAGGCATCTTGCTAGCCTTACTTCAGGCTTGGCTGCGCCTCAAGGACTTAAGTCTATTTGGGTTTATCTTGTCTGGGTCTAGGGAGTTTTGGGCATGATGAAATTCGCGTTGCTGATGGGTCTGGGACTCAGCTTGGGATCCCTGCCGGCTTGGGCACAGGGAGCAACCCCGTCGCCTGGCCCTGCTGCAACTGCTTCTCCGACTTCGGGGGGGGCTCCGGCCACAGCAACTCCCAGCCCTGTGGCATCTCCAGCCCTGACCCCAGAGCAAGTCACCGATGCCCAGGTGGAACAGTTGGTGCGGATTCTGTTGGAGTTGGATCCCCTGATCCGGGAAGCGAGCGCCCAACTGCGGGAAACCCAGAACGAGGAGGAGTACGAGCAAATTATGCAGCGCACAGAAACCCAAGCCAGCCGCATTGTCGAGGAGCAAGGGCTGACAGTGCTTCAATACCGCGAATTGATGACCTTGGCGAACGAAAATCCTGTTCTCAACCAGCGGGTTCGGGCCCGCTTGCAAGAAGTTTTGCAGGAAGGGGAAGCTTCCAACTCTCCAAAGCCGGCCACCCCGACGCCTACACCCTAGGCTGAGCTGGCTTGCCTTGGCCAAAGGCAGGGAGAACCCGAGGCAGCCGCAAGGTAAAGCAGGTGTGGCTGGCCCCGCTGTTGAGGTGAATGCTTCCTTGCAACAGGCTTACCCGCTGCTGCACAAGGGCCAACCCCAACCCTGTCCCCCCTTGCCGCCAGGGATCCGCGCTGGGCACCCGATAGAACTTCTCAAATACCCGCTTTTGCTCTTCCAGGGGAATGGTTACGCCGGTGTTGAGGACTTGGATGTCCAGGTGGTCGGAATGGCAGGTGGCCTGAAGGCTGATCAGGTGCTCAGCAGGGGTGAATTTACAAGCGTTTTTCAGCAATTCCGCCAGCACCGACTTTAGCACTCCCGGCAGGGTAAAAATGGCAGGCAGTCCTGGAGGGATCCCAAGGCTGAAGCGCTGATGGTGACTATGGGCCTCCTGAGCAAAGGGCTCTGCGATCTGGGGCAACCACTCTTTCAGCTCCAACCAGCAGGGCTGCTGTGAACCGTTCGCGTTAGCGGGACGGAGTCCCTTGAGCACCTCTAACTGCTGCAGTTCCAGCAGATCCTCGACCAGTTTGATCTCCCGCTCGCATTCGTTGTCCAACACCTTCAAGTACTGAGAGATCTTGGCCGGATCCGGGGATCGGGCAGCGCCCTGAGCAGGCAGCAGAACGGCGCTGAGCAGGCGGATGGCCATTTTCATGTTGGAAAGAGGAGTGCGCAGCTCGTGGGACACCGTGCTAAGGAAGTCATTTTTTAGGCAATCCAGCCGCTGCAATTCCTGTACCTGGCGCTCCAGTTGGGCGGTGCGGGCCTGTACCTTTTCTTCCAGGGTGCGGTTCAGCTCCTGAACCTGTTGGAACAATTCCGCCTGCTGAATGGCAATGGAGAGGTGATCGGCCAAGGCCAAGATCAGATCCTGATTGGTGGCCAACCAACCGGGACGTGCCGTTTTCAGTTGCAGGCACAGGCTGCCCCAAAGGGTGGGGTGGGCCGAGTCAGATTCGGGGCTTTCGCCGCCGTAGAGCGGTACCAGCAGCCAACTGCCAGGATAGGCTTTGGCCATGGCGGAGATGTAGACCCAGCCTTTGGCTTGGTCGGCTGCCTCCAGCAACACCACTTTCCCCTGCTTCAGTTGCCGGGCAATGGGGCTTTCGGAATCGGGGATCTGACAACCCAGATAGCCGTCGGGCTGAGGGGGATATTCGGAGACAATGCGCCAATGCTGTTGCTGAGGCCGATAGATGCTGATGCTCACCCGATCCGCCTCTAGCAGATGGCAAATCTCGCGGGTGGCAACGGCAAAGATCTGATCCGACTGCAGAGAGGTGCGAATGGCCCGGACGACACGGTTTAGGGCTTGCTCGCGGGCCGCCTGTTGGCGTAGGTTCAACAAGTTCTGGCGGGCCTTGAGCAGGTGTCGGATGCGCTGACGCATCACCGGCCAGTGAATGGGCTTGGTAATGTAGTCGCTGGCTCCGGCAGCAAAGGCTTTGTCTACGGAAGCTTGATCCTCGAGCGAGGTGATCATCAAGCAGGGTAGATCCGCATCCAGAGCCTGCAAGCGTTGGCAACACTCGAACCCATCCATGCCGGGCATGAGGGCATCCAGCAGGGCAATTTGAGGCTGAGTTTGACTGAAGAGCAGCAGGGCTTGGTCGCCGTCTTCGGCCTCTGCCACTCGATAGCCTTCATGAACCAACAGGTGGGTCAAGTACCCGCGTATGAATGGGTCGTCATCGGCCAGCAGCACCGTCGGCGAAGCATTTGGCAACGGATATCCAGAACTGGGGATAGGTGGAGATTGCACAAAATTCACTCCACAGAGTTGGCCGTTCGCGACAGCGGTGCAGAGCACTAAGGCTTTTTTGCACGCAAAAGGGATCCCTGACCCCTCTCCAGCCTAGTCTATCGCGACAGCGGTGCGGAGCACTTTAAAACCCCAAAGCGTGAGGGGATCCCTTGGACAGACCTATTTCCGTCAGGATCGGCGAGGTGGTGTGAGGAGTTGCCGTAACGGTTTTGGAAGCGGATCCGGTTCAGGTGGGGGGCTATCCCGCACTGTAACCTACCAAGGCTATCGCTTTGATATCGGTGGACACCGCTTTTTCTCCAAGTCGGCGGAAATTGAGGCTCTGTGGACGGAGATTTTGGGCTCGGAAATGCAGGTTTGCCGTCGGCTTTCCCACATTTTTTACCGAGGTGTTTTCTTTGATTATCCAATTCGACCTACGGATGTTTTTGCCAAACTGGGGCCAGGGTTTACCACCCTCTGTCTGCTCAGTTACCTAAAGGCGCGCCTCTTTCCCAGGCCCAATCCTGTATCTTTTGAAGATTGGGTCATTAACCAATTTGGGGAACGGCTGTATCGCACTTTTTTTAAGACCTACACCGAGAAAGTGTGGGGGATCCCTTGTCACGAGATCAGCGCCGACTGGGCAGCCCAGCGGATCAAGGGTCTGTCGATGGCTTCTTTGATCCGTAAAACCTTTTTCCCCAACCGAGAGGGGGTGATCAAAACCCTGATCGATCGCTTTCGCTATCCTCGCCTAGGGCCAGGCCAGATGTGGGAGCGCGTTCAAACCTTGCTGGCAGAAGCCGGGCAGCCGGTACAACTGGATCGCAAGGTTACGGCAATCCACTGGAACCGGGCCGGAGTTCAAGCTGTACAAGCCTGTTCTCAAGGGGGAGAGACCTTTTGGGTGACCGGCGAGCAGTTCATTTCCACCATGCCGCTGCGCTCTCTGGTGCGGGCTTTGGTACCTGCAGCACTGGAGCCGGTGCGAGAGGCTGCCGAACAACTGCGGTATCGGGATTTTTTGACGGTGGCTTTGCTGGTGGATGAGCCCAACCTATTTCCAGATCACTGGATCTACATTCACGATCCCTCGGTGCGGGTGGGGCGTATCCAAAACTTCAAGAATTGGAGCGCGGACATGGTTCCGGATCCCTCGGTCACCTGCTTGGGTTTGGAGTATTTTTGCTCAGCGACGGATCCCTTTTGGGGACAAACCGATGGGGATTTGATGGCCTTGGCAACGCTGGAATTGCAGCGGTTGGGCCTGCTGGGGAAGGCAAAGGTTTTGGGCGGCACAGTCATTCGCGCCCCGAAAGCCTACCCGGTTTACAATCACGGCTATCAAGCTCACATCCAGACCATTCGGGCCTTTTTGTGAAGAGGCACTGCCCAATTTGCAGGTGGCAGGTCGCAACGGCATGCACCGCTATAGTAACCAAGATCACGCCATGATGACGGGCCTCTTGGCCGCTCGCAACATTGTGGCAGGGGAACGGCGCTACGATGGGTGGCGGGTCAACCAAGATGCTGAGTATCTGGAAGAGGAGGATTCGACAGCGGCCTTGGCGGGAGGACGGGCCGTGCCCCAGGTGCTGGGTCGCCGGAGTTAGCGGCGGAAGGGATCCTGCTTCGATCCGGCTTCGCCATCCAACACCTCTAGGATGGCCTTGGCAGCGCGAGCCAGAACGCCGGGTTCTCCTAGGGCTGCCCGCATCGCGGCGTAGTCGGCTTGCAGTTGGGCTTTGCGTTCCGGCCGAGTTAGCAACTCCAGCGCCAGTTGGGCAATCTTCTCTGGCTGGGCCTGCTCCTGCAGCAACTCCGGGACAATGGAGCGCATCTGCACCAGGTTGGGCGGAGACATGAAGGGCACCGACACCCTCAGCCAATGGCGGGCGATCCAGAAGGTGAGGGGGTTAAGGCGATAGATCACCACCTGGGGGATCCCCAAGATGGCCGTCTCCAAGTTCACCGTGCCCGACTTGGCCAACACCAAATCAGCCGCTGCCAAGGCGAGGTGATGAGCTTTGTGGGGGGAGAAGAAGGGCAGAGCTTGGGGATCCAAAAGGGTGAGGTTGAGCCCAAGGCGGCGGGCAGCCCGCGCAATCGGGGCAGCAAAACGGGGCGAGGCCAGGGGCACCCAAAACTGTGCCTGAGGCAGGTGAGCTTGCAACAACTGAGCCGCCTTGAGCAAGACAGGCAGAACCGAGCGCAGCTCTTGCCGACGCGAAGCCGGCACCACCACCACCACCGTGGCTTCGGCAGGGATCCCCAACTGGGCTCTGGCGGCAGCACGGCTGGGCACAGCGGCCAAAATATCCAACAGGGGATGGCCCACATACTGGACATGGGCTCCTGCCGCCGCGTAGTAGCGGGCTTCCTCAGGGAAAATTGCCAACATCAGCCGCATCTGCTGGGCCAGTTGGTAGGTGAGGCTGGCGTCCTGCGACCACACCCACTCTTGGGGGGCAATGTAATAGACAGCAGGGATCTGCCGCCGTTGCAGCAGACGGGCAATGCGGCTGTTGACGCCGATGTAGTCCACCAGCACGGCCACATCTGGCGGGTCTTGGGCCAAAAAGCGGCGAATCTTCCATTCCGTCCAGAGGGCGGGGCCGATAAAGGGAAGAGCCTCTAAAATGCCAACGGAGCTGATCTCGGTGGTGCGGTGCAACAGACGGGCCCCGGCAGCAGCCATGCGCTCTCCCCCGACCGCTGTGATGCGCAGCTGAGGGCGTTGGCGCAGCAATTCTTCGATCAGATGGCTGGCCTGCAGATCCCCTGAGACCTCGCCCGTGCAGATGAACAGGTGGCTCACTAGAGCTACGCTCCCGACCCCAATCTTTAGTCATCCAGCTCTGAAGTGCTCTGCACCGGCGGATCTTCCCCCCTCCCGCGCAGGGCCGGCAGAGGGCCACGTCGTTGGGGCTGGGAGAGGGAGTCTTCCAAAAATTGCAGCAGATGTTGCAGGGATCCCGTCTCGTCCACCCACTCTTTCCCCTGCAGAGAAAGGACATGGCGCTCTCCCTCCGCACCGCCGCTACGAACAACACACAGGCTGCTGCGCAGCGTTTGCAGCGCTTTTTCCAAAGGCAACCCTGAGCGGTACAAAAATCGGTAGACCTGCCGCAGCAAGGGCAGGGATCCCTCCATCCCTTGGGCTCGCCGCAGCCCCACCAAGTTCAGACCGCGGATGCGAGCCGGATGTCCTTCCACCAACATGTAGGGGGGAACGTCGCGGTCAACCCGGCTCATCGCCCCCACCATGGCCAAGCGCCCAATGCGGGTGAACTGGTGGATCCCGACCATGCCGCCAATGCGGGCTTGAGACTCGATGTGGATATGGCCGGCCAAAGAGACAGCATTGGTAATCACCACCTGATTTTCGATGACGCAGTTGTGGGCGACATGGGTGTAGGCCATCAGCAGGTTGTAATCTCCAATCAGGGTGGCTTCCCCTTCATTGGTAGCCCGGTTGATGGTGACGAACTCGCGGATGCGATTGCCTCTGCCGATTACCACTTGAGAGGGGGCGCCGCTGTACTTCAGATCCTGAGGCTCGGTGCCCACAACTGCTCCCGGAAAAATGTGGTTGCCCTCGCCGATTTCCGTCCAGCCATCGATCACCACATGGGCCCCCACCACCGTATGGGCAGCAATGCGAACATGCTCGCCGATCACCGCATAGGGGCCAACCTGCACCGTCTCGTGTAGCTCAGCTTTCGGATGGATCACCGCGGTGGGATGAATCCGCTCGCGTGAGCGGTGCGGCGCACTTGCAGAGGCGTTGGGAGTGGATCCCGCTGAAGCGAACGAACTCATTTCCAACCTAGCCAGCAACTGTGGTTACGCTCCCAACCCCGCGAAGGATCACCAAGGCTTGACTCCGGGGGAGATCAACCTTAGAGCTACGCTCCGCCATCGTGACCAATAGGCTGCCACCCCAACGCAGCAATATGTCTACCGTATCCCGACAGAAAGGCGCAAGCAGTCCCCGAGCCATCTCCCTATGCCAACACTTTATCTCAATTGGTGAGAAGACCCACAGCAGAGCGCCTCTCGGATGGCCGCTGTTTGTCCCTCAATCCACCAGGGAAAACATCAGTTCCCCCTCGGTCACCAGTTGCCCTCCCACCTGAGCGCGGCAGAACATCTTGCCAATGCGCCTCTGGCGAATGGTGAGCAAGTCGGCAGAGAGCAGCAGTTGATCCCCCGGCAGCACCGGGCGGCGAAAGCGAACACCATCGATCCCGGCAAACAGGGCCAAGCGCCCGGCCACGTCCGGCAACTTGGTCAACACGATCCCCCCTACCTGGGCCATAGCCTCGACGATCAGGACGCCGGGCATGATGGGTCGGTTGGGGAAATGCCCCTGAAAAAAGGGCTCGTTGAAGGTGACGTTTTTCAGGCCCACTGCCCGTTGCCCCGGTTGATACTCCACAACCCGATCCACCAGCAAAAAAGGATAGCGATGGGGCAAGATCTCCAAAATCTGCTCCGTTGTGAAGACAGGGGGAGCAGTTGCCAATTGAGCGGCTGCCTCAGCCGAGAGGAGGGGAGGAGGGGAGACATCAGAGGCCATGGTGAACCCGTGGAGACAGAAGACAAAACTGAAACCCCGGATGGGGAGGAAGCAGGCCAGAACTCAGCCAAAAGAGCACCCAGGGATCTACGGAGAAGAGATCAAGAGATTCCAATAGAGCGGATCCCCTTGAAGAAAAGTGCTCGGCACCGCTGTCGCACCTGAGGATGGCAGGGTTGTTGCTGCGCAACCGGATCCCTTGCTCCCCCTCACTCTTCATGGATCAGCAGGGATCCACTCTTGAGCAACTGCTCGGCCAAACGGTGGTGCAGGGCATGGCCCGCCTTGTAGGCCACAATGTGCCCCTGCAGTCGGCAGCCCAGGAGGCTGAGATCTCCTAGTAAATCTATCAGCTTATGGCGCACCGGCTCATCTGGGTAGCGCAATGGCCCCAACCACTCGGTTTGGCTACAGACAATGGCATTTTCCAGGCTGCCCCCCTGGATTAGCCCCCGTTCCCGGGCCAGCTCCACATCCTGCTGGCGGGCGAAGGTGCGGGCCGGTGCAATGGACTGGACAAAATCTGGCCCGTTCTCCCTCCAGCTCAGCCACTGTTCTCCAATGGGGCAATCGGCAAAATCGATGCCATAGGTAAAGCGGGCTGTGGGATGGGGGAGAGCGCTGACGAAAGCTTCCCCCGCCCAGGCAGTAACCGGCTCTTGGATCACCCCCAGCAGGGCCGGCTGATCTTGGGCTTGGATCCCGGCTTGGGCAACGGCCTCCACAAAAGGCAGGGCAGAGCCATCCAGAATCGGCAGCTCCGGCCCCTCCACCTCGATGCGGCAGTTGTCAATGCCCAGGATGTAAAGGGCGGCCAGCAGGTGTTCCACCGTCTGCACTTGAACAGAGGGGGATCCCTGCTGCAGCAGGGTGCAGAGATGGGCAGGGGCCAGGGATCCCAACTGGGCCGGGATCTCAGGGGATCCCGGTCGATCCACCCGCACAAACACCCGACCGCTGCCGACAGGAGCTGGATGCAGGCTGCAGCGAATCGGCAGGCCGGTGTGCAGGCCAACGCCTTCCAGAGAAATAGAGCTGGCTAGGGTGTGTTGCCGGCCTCTCATCATGCTCCGCACCGCTAGTGCAAACGCTCTTGGCCCTGGTCGAAAACGCGGTAATACAGCTCCCGATAGCCCACGCGCAGGTTGCTGCTGGCATCTGCCAACTTGGCTTTGTGGCTGCGGGTGCCGTAGGCGCTGAACACCTCGTAGGTATCTCCCTCAAAGAAAAAGGAAGAGACATCGGACACCTCTTCGCCCCCCAGCAACTGCCAGCGCCCCTGGCGAAACTGCAGCCGGTAGTGGGCTTTATCCAAGCTGCCGGAAGGACGGTCGATAATGGCGTCGATGCTGCCCTCGTAGAACGGCTCGGCACCACCATTGGGGATGGATATGTCCACAGGCCACACGTCCACAGCGATATCTCGGTAGCGGCAGTTGGGCCGGTTGCACAGGCGAATCGAGCGCATGACCTCGGCAATGGCTTCCAGCCGCTGCCGCGCCTCGGCCAGAGAAAACCGCTCTGAGTCGCTATCGCGAACGAGCTGGGGCGATACCTGAGCCGGCCCTGCCAGCGATGAAGGGGCAGCCAGCGCCGGGGATCCCCAGCAGCATCCCACCAACACCAGACAAATCAAGCTCAGCCAACAACGGTATGCGGATCCCATGAACACAATCTATGACCAAGAAAACTGGGTTGCAAGCCCTGCCCTAGGGCCTACGGCCCGCTGACGCGACTAGGGCGGCTTTGTGCTATGGCGCAGTGTCAACAGGAAAAGTATCTGGGAGTTCATCCCAGCAGTTGGGGTCATGGCATCCCCCACCACTCGCAAGAGTGGTGTAGCCCAGGAAGTGGGAATCATCCTGCAACCCGGAAAAGAATCCCTGCCCTTTAGGTCGGCTTTATTTGTTTCTTCTGTAGAACCTCCAAGAACAGAAGCTCAAACACTTTACGTCTTCTTTCCTGGCGCTCTGGGTTAGCCTTTTCCCATCCTCCAACCGATGCAGACTTACTCTTCCAGCAGAACTGCCTCCGACAAAGGTGAGCCCAAACTTGGGGTGGCGCACTAAACTACCCCGCCTCAAACCTAAGCTCAGCATACCCCCGTAGGAAAGTCTTTTCCCACCTTTGCCCGGTTGCAAACGATGCAGTTGACGACGATGAAACCGCAGAGGAACGACCATAAGCATCTGCTGATTGTCCGGCTGCAGGTGCCCCCCGGTCACGGAGTTGGCTAACACCCACGCATCCACACAGTGGGCCGCAAACACTTCGGCGGTCTTTTTGTTGGTTTTCTGCAAACCCAAGGCATCCCGCATCTGCTGGGTTTCCCACCCTGAGCGGGTTAGTACCTGTCCCAGATTGGCTAGCTGCCGATAGAACCATTGCTTACCCACCTCTGAGGGAGAGAAAGACACGTCCCAGCGGCGCTTGCCACGGGTCTTCGCCTTAATGTCCTCAACCACAAATACGGATACGGGAAACAACTGGCTTAGCCACCGAGCCAGACGTAGCTTCCACTGCCAGCGAGCCTTGGTGGAAGGGGGCAACCCACCCCTGGCGCGATTAAACCTGGGTTGACGACAGGGCGTTTGGCGATACCGTCGCACTCGACGCATGATGCGCCGTTGTTCGACATGCTCCTTCACCCAGGTGACCGCGTCCGCTTGGAGGTTCAGGTAGGTCTGTGCGGCGGATTTAACCGACCACCCCTCTTTCTTGCTCCCTGGGTCAATGCCGACGGCTATGGGTTGGGTTTGCCGGTCAGAAGGCTCCACGTTAAGCCGGACTCAAAACACCCCTCTCTTCCAAAAGGGAGTAGCCTTGCCGGTCTTAATCCACCTTCTGGCTCGACTGGGTGTGGTCGGCATGAGCGGGTTTTGGTTGTGGTCTACGACAGGCACAAACATGCGGTAAGTCTCCTACTCGGAGTATGTACGTCCCTTCGCCACTGACCAACGTAGAGGTAGCCAACTAGGGAAGCATTCGCTACGTACTGTGGGCTGCCACGCCCAGTCGGCTCAGTCCCCTTCAATCGCCCTCCATGACTGGGTTGCTTGGGCAGGCTAGTCTTTCCTTGCCCTTGGGGTTTCAGGCTGGCTAGACCTTACTTCCACAAGCCCCCACCTTTAGCTGGGGGTACTTGACCTGCTGGATCTGACGGATCAGTTCGGGTACCACCTGGTAGAGATCCCCGACGATACCGTAGTGGGCAAATTTGAAGATGGGGGCAGAGCTGTCTTTGTTGATGGCAATGATCGTCTGGGATTTGTCCATGCCCACGCGATGCTGGATGGCTCCGGAAATGCCGCAGGCAATGTAGAGCTGAGGTCGGACGGTCTTGCCGGTTTGGCCCACTTGATGGGCGTAGGGGATCCACCCAGAATCCACGGCCTTGCGGGAGGAGCCGACGGCGCTGTTGGGGAAACAAGCGGCCAACTCCCTCAACAGCTCAAATCCCTCTGGGGATCCCAGCCCGTAGCCGCCGGAAACAATTACCTTGGCGCGGGTGAGATCCACCGCCTGGGACAGGTTGCGCACCGTTTCCACAATCTGCAGGCTCAGGTCGCCGGGATCCAAGTTGACCGGCACCGGGATCACGTCCCCCTGGCGGGATCTGTCCCAGGGCAGGGGCACCATCACCCCTGGTCGTACTGTGGCCATTTGCGGGTTTTTCCAGGGGCCAAGGATGCGAGCCTTGAGAGATTCGCCGAAGCTGGGCCGGATGGCATAAAGGCAGTCGGGGAAGAGGCCGGACTTGCTGGGATCTTTGCTGTTGGTGTACTCGAAGGGGCCAATGTCCAGCTCGGTGCAGTCAGCGGTCAGGCCGGTCTCCAGGTGGGCGGCCAAGCGGGGGGCCAGATCTCGCCCGGTGGTGGTGGA
This sequence comes from Thermostichus sp. MS-CIW-36, assembly GCF_054059035.1. Taxonomy (NCBI): domain Bacteria; kingdom Bacillati; phylum Cyanobacteriota; class Cyanophyceae; order Thermostichales; family Thermostichaceae; genus Thermostichus; species Thermostichus sp. MS-CIW-36. The sequence continues at coordinate 27,174 of NZ_JBSSBR010000006.1, read as the reverse complement.
TCCCAGCAGGATGGTGTGGGGTGGTTGGGGCCAGCTTTTGATCAAGTCTGTGATCACCCGGCGGTAGGGCAGGGTGCGGTATTCGGCCAACTCGGGGTGATCGGCGATGAAGACTTGATCTGCCCCGTGGCCGATCAGAATTGGGGGCAAGTGGGCAATGTTGTATCCAAGCACAAGAGCGCTCAAGGTGGCTCCCAGCTTATCGGCCAGCCGCCGCCCGGCCCCCAACAACTCTAAGCCAATGGGCTGCAGTTCCCCGTTCACCTGCTCGGCGAAGACCACTATCCGCTTGCGATCCATAAAAACTGTGACTCCTAGGTTGAGATCGGGATTGAATCGGGTTGGGGTTGCGACGATGTCAGCAGAGTCCTTCTGGGTCAACTTTTCACCGCAGCCAGCTGGCCTGGGGTCGATGATCAGACAGTGATGATTGAGGGGCGATGGGGGGCCGGTGGGACGCAAGATGTAAAGATCTAGGAGGTTGCCGCGTAGCGGAAGAGGTCAACGGCCTGAGTTAGTTGGTTGACCAGTTGGGGGACGGACTGCCCTTGAAAGATCTGACAGTTGCCGCCAATTTCCCCCACTTTTTCGGTGGCAGCCACGATGGTTGGGGATCCCTTGAGACCGCAGCGCTCCGGGTCTGCCCCCACATCGTCCAAGTTGAGGATCTGGATCGCCTCGGCCCGTGCCGCCTCATCCCGCATCAGCCGCTGCACCCGCTGCACACCCCGTAGAGTGGGGTAGGCCAAACGCCGAGCGGAATTGGCCACCGTAATCAAAACCGGCAGGGGCACCATCACGATCTGGGATCCCCCTTCGATGGCCCGCCGCGCCACCAGGATCCCATCCCGAATCTCGAAGGCTTCGCAATAGGTGACCTGAGGGATCCCCAACCGCTCCGCCAACTGCGGCCCCACCTGGGCCGTATCGCCGTCGGTGGTCTGGAGCCCGCAGAAGATCACATCGGGCCGGCCAGCATAGCGAACCGTCTGGGCCAGAGTATAGGCAGTGGCTAGGGTATCGGAAGCGGCCAAGCGGCGGTCGGTCATCAAAATACCCCGATCCACCCCGTGGGCAATGGCCTCGTAGAGCACCTCAATGGCCGGGGGTGGCCCCATTGTAATTGCCGTTACTCTCGCCCCGTGTTGCCGTTTGGTTTGCAGAGCTGCTTCCAGTGCATAGCGATCAAAAGGGTTTAACATCCGCTTGGCCTTGGCGCGATCGATCGTGCCGTCACTGTTGATGCCGGCCTTGGCGTTTTGATCGGGAACTTGCTTAATCAGAACAAAAGTTTCCAAGGGCCCAAACTTCCTAGCGACCCTCTTCAGATTAAAAGGGATCCCTGAGCACCACACACTTATTCAGCTTTTTTTCGGGATCGGAAAAGCTATCTCGACTTCAAGCACCCCTAAGCTACTCTTCCCAATACATCTGTTTCTCAGGTTTGATTTCATTGACATGCTCCCCATGCCCAAAGGCAGGGGCCTTACGGCGTTCTTGGGTAACCCTAAACAAAGTTCGAGACACTCCCCTACTGCTCCATGCCGCTTCCGGTCTCCCATCCACCAACGCGAACAGGTCTCCCGTCGGCCTCTTTCAGGAGCAGCCTGGGATCCCTGCCACGAAAAGCTTTGGGGATACTTCGCGGATGAGGGATCCAATAAGGACGCAGACCGCACCTGCAGCCAGAAATAGCCTCCCAGCAAGCAGGATAAGTTGGCCTGCACCGGCAAGCCAATAGACAGAGGCTTCAAAATCGTTGCTGGCCTAACCCAGATTATCCAATCATCCGCTTAGACTTGGGTGGGAGCAGACTTCCATCAAACACTTGCTCTAGAGAGGGCTTAGTGGGCAAGCCAAAGCCATCCACCACCTGAGCAATTGAGGTTTCCATACGCGCGGGCACCACATCCCCCAAGCCAATTTCTCGCACCTCATCGGTAACAAACAGGCGCGGCATTGCCAGGGTAAGGCGCAATTTCTCAATTGCCGTATCCAGCACTTGTCCGTCGGCCTTGGCTTTGTCCAGAAGGGCCAACATATTGCCATCGGTATCACGAATAGTGTCTTGCCAACCCTTGACATAGGCCCGCAAGAAAGCTTTGAATTGCTCAGGCTTCTCACGCAGCAATTGCACACGGGTGATGACGGCATTGCCATACAGCTCAAGGCCGTAGTCGTTGTAAAGGAAGGGAACAATATCTTCCAGCTTGACCCCGCCCCGCACCAAATTGGGCATGGCCGAGGTCATAAAGCCGCTGATTGCATCCACCCGACCTTGGATGAGGAAAGGTTCGCGCAACTGCGGCTCCATGGTCAGCCACTCCACCGACCCCGGATCGATGCCGACTTGCTTGGCAAAGACCGGCCAGAGCCGACGCGGCGCATCCCCTGCCGGTGCTCCTAGCTTCTTGCCCACCAGTTGGGCCGGCTCCCCAATGCCCTTATCTTTCAAGGTGTAGATGCCAAAGGGAGAGCGATTGAAGTGGACATAGATCGCTACCAAGGGCACGTCCGGATTTTTGGCATTGAACTCGATCATGGAGTAGGGATCCCCTTCCCCCAGGTCGTACTGGCCAGCGGCAATCTTGGTGATGGAATCGGCGGAGCCATAGCCGCGCTCGTAGGTGACCTCCAGCCCCTCTTCGGCGAAGTAGCCCTTCAAGATCGCCGTTACAAGGGGGGTATCCATCGAAGAGGGCAACCAAGAGAGGGTAAACTTCAGGGGCGTTAGGCCCTGGGAAACCAGCAGCGGCCCTCGGCTCTGGGCTCTAGCCTTTAGGTTGTACCCCCCAACAGCGGCCAGGGAAGCAGCCGCAGCAGCAGACTGAATGAATTGGCGACGCGACGATTTCGGGATGGACATATCTATATGCTCCACAGCACCTGGCTCAGTAGGGATCCGCAAACGGGAATGCGGCAAACAATGGAGTGAAGACTATAAGCAACCAACTTAGCAAGGCGGAGTCAAACTTCTGTATTTGAGGATACCTTTACCTGCTGGGGGATCCCCTTTTAGCCAAGGTGAGAACTCTGCCTTGGTCATGGCCGGTTCGTTGCCGGTATGATAGTGCTCCTGCTGCCGCAGGGATCCCGATCGCCATTGCTCTTAACTCACGTGTATCCCTCTTCAACCATGGCCATCCAATCCCCTTCCACCTCCCTGGTTCGCTTTCTCGCCGGTGCTGTATCTGAGGCCATTCGACAGGCAGCAGAAGCAGGCCAACTGGGATCCCTGGCTCCCCCACAAGCCGCAGCCATTGCCCCCGTGATCCAGATCCCCAATGACCCTCGCTACGGGGACTACGCCTGTCCCACCCCCCTGGGCATGGCCAAAGCCTGTCGCATGGCACCGACACAGATTGCCCAAACCCTGCAGAGCCATCTGGATCTGCCGGACATCGAAACCCAGGTGGCGGGGGCCGGGTTTATCAACTTCCGGCTGGGGGATCCCTTTTTGGCCGAGCGCCTGCAGGAGCTGCTGCATCTGGGAGAACACTTCGGCAAAACAGCCACCCCCCATCCCGAGCGCATTCTGCTGGAGTTTGTCTCCGCCAACCCGACGGGGCCTTTGCATGTGGGCCATGGGCGTTGGGCTGCCGTCGGCTCCACAGTGGCCAACCTGCTGCGCTGGACGGGGCACCAGGTGGAGCGGGAGTTTTACATCAACGATGCCGGCAACCAAATGCGGCTCCTGGGCCAGTCCCTCGAGGTGCGGGTGCGGCAACTGCAGGGGGAAGACATCGCTTTGCCGGAAGATGCCTATCAGGGCACCTACTTGATCGAGATGGCCCAACGTCTCTTGGAGCAGGTGAAAGCCGGGATCCGCCCTCTGCCCACCACCCTAGAGGAGTACACCGATTTTGTCTATGGGGAAATGCTGGCCTGGCAGAAGCAAACTCTCCAGCAATTGCGCACCGAGTTTGATCACTGGTTTAGCGAGCGCCGCCTGCACACCCCCGATCCCGAGACGGGCCTGAGCGCCATCCAACAGACTTTACAGGAGCTGGAAGAACGCGGCTTTCTCTACAGGGCCAAGGCTCCCCGGGGTGAGGATCCCAAGCCAGGAGCCGAAGAGGCCGTCTATTTCAAAACCCAAGAATTTGGCGACGACAAGGATCGGGTGGTGCAAAAGGCCGATGGTTCGTTCACTTATCTAGCCGCCGATATTGCCTACCACCGGGATAAAGTGCAGCGGGGATATCACCGGCTGATCAACATTCTCGGCTCGGATCACCATGGCTATATCGGCCGCTTAAAGGCGGCGGTGGGTGCCTTCAGCCCAGATGTCAAGCTGGAAATCTTGATTGGACAATTTGTCAAATTGTTCAAAACCGACCCGCAAACCGGTGAGAAAACCGAAGTGCGCATGTCCAAGCGCACCGGCAACTTTGTCTCACTCAATGACCTGATCGAAGATCCAGAAATTGGCGTGGGGGTCGATGCAGCCCGCTGGTTTTTGCTTAGCAGCAGCATGGACAGCCCCATCAACTTCGATTTGGATTTGGCCGTCAAGCAAACTTTCGATAACCCGGTCGTGTATGTTCACTACAGCCATGCCCGCTGTTGCACTCTGCTGCGGCGGCTACAGGAAGAAGAAAAGGTTGAACTGACCAACAAAGTCCCTTTGACGGAGCAACAAAAACTGCCCTACAAAGAGCCAGAAGAGCGGGCCCTGCTGCTGCGCTTGTTGGCCTTGCCGGATGAGCTGATCGCCGCTGCCGAAGAGCGCGCTCCCCACAAGATCATCCGCTATGCAGAAGCCATCGCCGCCGATTTCAACAAGTTTTACGACAACTGCCGTATTTTGCCGCTCTTGAAAGAGGATCCCCTTTTGGCCCAAGCCCGCATCCAATTGGTGCAGGCCACGCAGCAGGTTTTGTTTAACGTCCTCACCGGCATTCTCGGCCTGAGCGCGCCGGAGTCTATGTGATTTACGAAGGAGTGCCGTAAGGCCCCCAGCTCACGCTCTGGGCGGAAGCCAGCTATAGCGGTCGCGAGTAGGTCAATTGCAATAAACCGTTCCACAACGCATAGTCATTTATCTCACCGTCAAGGTGAAACAAACGACCGGTTGCTTCCTGCTAAGGCCTCTGGCCCGCTAGCGCGATCAGTTGAAATAGATGGTAATAAAAACCACGACTGCTATCAGCCCCTTTGATTCCGGTAACGCCGATCCCCGTCTCGATGAGGGAGAGGAGATAGGGCTCAAGCGCCTAAGTTTCGACTCTGTGGGCGCGCAAGAGCAAGTTGGTTCCCAAGTCCTCTTGGGCTGCCCAAAAGGCGCAAATCCACCACGAAACCTCGTCTTGGCGATAAATGCCACAGGTGAAAGGATAAGGTTGCAAAATATTCGCCATCTGCGCTAAGGCCGGAACTTCCGCCATGTAGTCGGCCCACACTTGGGGATCCAAGGCTTCGTAGGTGAAATCGGAAGGAAAGAATGTGCAACTGGATTCCAGGCTGGGCCGGTTGGTCAGCAACAATTGAGCAGGATCTGAGGATTCACAGCCCAAGCGATCCCCGATCTGAAAGGTCAGTTGAAACAGGCGGTTAATCAGATCAAATTGCTCAGGGCTCATAAGTTCAGAATTCCTAACTTTCAGATTGGGATGGGCGTTAGAGTTGACAGGTGCGACGGCTGCGCTCCAGCTCCGGCTCGATCCAGGAGAGGGCGAAGTGACTCACACAGGGCAACTGCGGAAAGCGACGGGCCAGCTCTGCCATTTGCACTTCTAGGCTGGGGCGCTGTCGTTGCGACTGTCCCCATAGGCCGGCGATGGCCGGACAAACGAAGGTTTGGGGAGAAGCTACGGCCAAAACCTGCTCCACCTGCTGGGCTACACAAGTGGCATCCTCACACCTGGCATAGGCCATTGGGTGCCATTCCATACCCGGATCAAAGCGGTCCCAGGGTTGCAGACGAGCGTCAAACCCTTCTCCTACTGCTTGGTTGCCTTCTGGGAAGAAGACAGCCCCCACCGGGATCCCCAGCCTCTGGGCGGGTTGGGCGGCCTGCTGTAGATAATCGAGAACGCCGTAGCGGGCAAACTCGACGCTCAGCTGCCAAAGCTGCTGCTGCCAACGTTCTTGGCGAACGGCGGCGCTGGGGGTGGGGGAAGGGGCAGGAGTTGGTGCTGCTGCCTCAGAACTGGAATCCGCCGGTTTCTCCAGACTCTCTGGTAAATCTTTTGCAGAGGAAAGCTGATCCCCCTGCCAATTCCTGCTGGCCATGTCTTGGGCAGCCCAGTCCAGTAACTCTGGGGAAAGCGCCCATTTCTCGGTCGGGCTGGGCCAGGGATCCCCTGGCTGACGCCATCTGGGTTCCTCGGCGTAGGCGGCATCCAACTGCTGCACATCCCTCACCGTCACGTAGCCCTGGCTCAAATAGCGCTCCAGCAGCGCCCGACCCGCCGGGTTTTCTGCCAAATTGAGGTAGGCTTTCCGGGCGGCCTCTCCATGAATCCACAAGTCTCGGACGGTGGCCGCCACGCTGGATCCCCCTGAGCCACGCGGATAGCGAATGTAGTCGAAAAGGATCCCATCTGGCTGTCGCTGTAGGATGCGGCGGACTAACTCGGCAAAATCCCGCCGTGCCAGGGGATGAAAGGGATCCACAAACACCTCATCCGGGCTGCCCAAATCTTCCCCAAGGGCTGTTGCCGGATCCAGAACAGTGGTTATGCCGCGACCGTTGCGGGCCAGGGCCACCTGTCGATCGGGCCGTTGTCCGTAGCTGTAGCCGAAATTGAGGGAAAACACCCAGGCATAGGCAGATAAGCCGCGGCGTCGTGCCGCCTTCAGAGCCAGATCCAACAAGTCGGCGTTGGGCTGTAAGCTGGGCCAGATCCCTCCCGCGCCATCCGGCAAAATGGAGCGACCATCGTAAAAGGTCTCGATAAAAACGCGGTTGTAGCCCAGGTTTACCACTTGGTCGAACACCTGATCCAACACGCCCGGATTGGCATCACAGGGATGCAGACGTACCCAGATGGCCTGGATCTGGGGCCAGCGTTGGCTGCGGCAGGCGATCAAGGCAGCGCCATGTTCGGCCAAAACTTGGGTGTACTCGGCCCAAGCAGCATTCGACTGGGCAGCCTGTTGGCGCAGTTGAGCCTTGCGCGCTACCTCCTCGGGCGGCTGTCGGCAGTAGGCGTCGAGCCGAGCAGCCAAGTGGGATCCCCTCTGTTCCGCACTGTCTACGGAACCAGAGCTGGGGAAAAGGGAATGGCCGGGCCACAAGAACTGAGCCTGGGCCGTGATTCCGGATCCCAGCAACATCAGCGCGCCCAGCACACCCGCAAGCCAGCGGCTCCCTTTGTTTTTTGGCAGTCTTAGCACTGATACATTCACGCTGAACTCTCCTGAACATGGTTCAGGAAAGAAGCGATCGCATCCTGCCTATCTCTGAGCAGGAAGGCGGTATCCCGCAAAGCCCTGAGGAATACCCCCCGAGCGCTTTCCCCCTTCACTTCCCGGCAACCGTTGCGGTGGACTCAAGGATCAGGGGGAAACTTGGTCTACTATATCCCTCTCAATGACTTTTGCCAAACCGCCTAAAGCTCAGTAAATTCAGCAAAGTTCAGGGTTTTGGGGGTTAGAGGCATGCTCTCAACCTCCACGAGAATGTCTGCGATCGTACTCTTCTCCTGCCCAGAGAGCGGCTATTGAAAAAAAACAGCCGCCCGTGCCCACACCGGCGCAATCCCTTGGTCGATCTCTACCTTAAGTCCGAGTGGTAGGGGGTTGCTCTTCGGTTTTGCCCCTTTCGCCACTGTGACCGTCAGCCAGGCTCTCCTAGGGATCTCGCCAAAAGGCATAGATTAGCGCTTATGATTTAGTAGTAAACCTTTAGCTTTTCTTGATTGTCCATGAAGGCCATTACCCTGCATCAACTGCAAATCTTCGAGGTTGCCGCCCGCCACCTGAGCTTTACCCGCGCTGCCGAAGAGCTCTACCTGACCCAACCCACGATTTCCATGCAGATCAAGCAATTGAGCAAAGCCGTGGGGTTACCGTTGTTTGAACAGGTGGGCAAGCGGCTGTATCTCACCGAAGCGGGGCAAGCTTTACACCAAACCTGCGAGAAGATTTTTGAACAATTGAATCAATTTGAGATGACCCTTGCCGACCTGAAGGGGCTAAAGCAGGGACGGCTGAGCATTGGAGTGGTCACCACTGCCAAATACTTTATACCCCGTCTGCTGGGGCCATTTTGTCAGCAGTATCCCGGCATTGACGTAGCTCTTAAGGTGCTCAACCGCCAGCAGGTTTTGGAGCGGATGAGCAACAACATGGACGATCTCTACGTGATGGGGATGCCGCCAGAAGATCTGGACGTGGTGGCACAACCTTTTCTGGAAAATCCTTTGGTGGTGATGGCCTCTATTCATCATCCCCTGGTGGGCCAAAAGGGGATCCCTCTGGCGCGCATTGCCCAAGAACCTTTTTTAGCCCGTGAACCCGGCTCCGGCACCCGCATGGCTGTAGAGCGGCTCTTCGACAAGCATAACCTGAAACTCAACATCCGCATGGAGATAGGCAGCAGCGAAGCCATTCGCCAGGGCATTGTGGGTGGATTGGGCATTTCGGTTTTGTCTCAGCATGTGTTGGCCTTGGGGGGGTGGCAGCATCATCTGGCTATTTTGGATGTGGAAGAGTTTCCCATTCGGGGGTTCTGGCATTTGGTCTATTTGCGCTCTAAACGTCTTTCGGTGGTGGCCAAAGCTTTTGCCGACTTTCTTCTTTCCCAGGTTTCTCAAATGGAGCTGGACTTTGTGGCTAAAGAGCAGCACAAATCCAATTCAAATCCCAATCCAAATCCGCTTTCCGGCAAAGAGGCTGAAGCACAGCCGAGAGCTCTTGTCGCAACCCCCGGATCCCCTCAAAGTCGTGAGTGAACAATACTCGCAAAAACCCCAGGTAAGCCCGCGCCCACTCGTCTTCCGGATCCAGCTCGACGATCTGTTGAAAATGCAACTGAGCTGCTTCTGGTTGTAACAGCGCCGCCAACATCAAGCCCAGTTGGTAGTGGCTTTGGATTTGCTGGCTCGGTTGGCCTTGGGCAGCAGCCTGTTGCCGTTCCCCCTCCAGCAGTTGCCGTACCAGGATGCGATCTGGATCCGTCAAAAAAGTCGGGTATTGCAGGGTTGTCCAGGCATTGAGGTAAAGGGAGAGGGCCTGCAGATCCCCAACAGCGGCAGCTCTGGCCGCCCTGCGGAGAGGAAGTAAGGGATCCGTTACAAGGGGGGATCCCTCCTTCGGGAAGCTCGACAGGGATCCTCTCCAGGATTGGTGTAGGGAATGGCGGATCCCTTTGGGCGACTGCCATTCCAGGTGGAGAAGGCCACCTCTTGGGAAGTCGGTTGTGGGCAGCGTCAAGATCTCTTCCACCAGCCAGCCGCCTGTTGAGTTGAGCTGCAGGCGATTCTGCCCCAGCACCCAGGCCCGCTTCTCCAAAACCCGTCCTTGCCCATCTTCCAGCCGCGCCCAAACCAGCGTCTGGGCCAAGTTCTGAGCTGGGCCTTGCCAGTGCAACTTCCAGGCCGGGATCCCCAGCTCCGACAGCGTCTCAACCTCCACCAGCTCCACCTCCCCAGCTTCCAGAGGCCACTTCTGCACCGTCACTCTTGGCATGCGAGGGAAGTAGGTGTGCAGCCGACCCAAGGTAGGCAACTCCACCGCCGGATCTTGTCGCCAGTCTGGGCTGCTGCGCAGGTGCTGCCGGATCTGCTCCTTAGTCGGGCCATAAGGGCCGATAATTCCCTGTTCCCCTTCGGCATCCACAAACCCATCCAGCAAGGATAGCTCCAGCTCCGGCCAGGGGATTTGCCCAGCAGCGCGGAATGTAACCGGCCAGCGCTGAAGAGCCGCCAAGTAGGTGAGGGTTTCGGAAGAGATCAGCTCTGTGTTGGGGAGAACCCCCAGCGTGGTGGTCAAGCCTGGCTGGATCAAGGATTGGATCCACTGGGTCAGCTCCTGCGTGGGGTGCTGCCCCTGCCAGCGCATCTGGATCCCCGTCCACAGAGGGGCCACCCCTGGGGTGAGGGGCCGACCCAAATTGGCCAAGGCCAAGCAGCCCAGAACTAGCCCTGCACAGACTCCCCTTTGCAAAGCCCACGCACCCCAGCGTTCCTCCAACCACCGGCAAGCCTTTTGGATCCCGCCTACTGATAACACGGCCAAGAGAGGCAGCAGGGGTAGGGTGAAGCGCACATCTTTGATGTCCACCAGGGTGTAGAGAAGGTAGCCCGAACCGTAGGTGGCCCACAAGACTGCCTCTCGCCTGTCCAGGGATCCCCACCCGCTCAGCAGCGGCAACCCACACAAAAAAGGGCTCATCTGCAGGGGCAAAAGGCGCAAGTAGGCAGTCCACCAGCACAGGGATCCCGCTGGGCAAGTGATGTAGTAGTGGGCAGTCTCGGCGTAAGCCCAGCCATTGCTGAGCACAAACAGCCAATTGGCCCCATACCAGGGCCAGCACAAAAGCAGCATCACACCCATCCCCAAGGCCAAGTGGGCCAGCCGCGCCGGCCAAGGGATCCCTTTCCACCACCCCACCGCTTTCCCAGAGCGCCAGAGGGCCTGACCTGCAACTCCCACCAAAGGCAGCAGCAAAAACAGCACCCCTGTCCACTTGGTGAGCAGCACCGCTGCCACCCCCGCCCCCACCCCCACCGCCCCCCACCAGGAAGGCTTCTCCCCATAGGCCCACAGCGCCCAAAACGCCAGCGTCACCGCCACCACCAGCGGCAACTCCAACATGTACACGTGGGCCAAAGCCGTGATCCCCGGATAGAGGAGCACCAACGCCGCCGCCAGCCAGCCCACTTCCCCAGAGCGATAGACCCGCTGTCCCAGCCGCTGCGTTGCCAGAACCAGCACCCCCAGCAACCCCAAGTTGAGCAACTGCCCGTCCGCCCGGCTGAAGGGATGTAGAACTGCCAAGGGGATCCCCAGCCAATAGGCCAAAGGGGGGTAGCGCTGGTTCAAATGCAAAAACTGCTGCCCCCACAGCCCATCCCAGCGAAACCGTCCCAGGTGAAGCCCAAAAGCCTGCGCCTGCAGCAGATGCTGCGCCTCATCCCACGCCGGCGGCAAGGGATCCGTCCAATTCCAGATCACCAGCAGCAGCAGGGCCACCATCCCCAGCCCGGCCCACCACCGCAGGAAAGGGATCCCCAGCCTGTGGGGTCTCTCCGGCAATGTCTCTCTCTCCTCGTCTGTACCGTTCATGCTTTGAAAACAATCCGCAGAGATTCAGCAGACATTGGGATCCCTTGCAACTGCCACCTGGCCTTGCCCCCCAGAGCTAAACTCAACCTGTGTCATTCTCAGCGCTCCTCCCATAGACCGAGAGCTTCAGCATCCCATGATCGCTCCATCTGCCGGCCCAGAAGGGGTTTGGATCCTTGCGGATCAACTCCACCCCCAGCAATCCGCCCTCGCTTCCCTCTCGACCCTATCCCCAGACCGAGTTCCCGTCATTCTCATCGAATCTCACCGGTGGGCCAGCTCCCGCAACCACCACCAGCAGAAATTGGTGCTGGTCTGGTCGGCCATGCGCCACTTTGCCCAAGAACTGCAACAGCGGGGCTACCCAGTCACCTACGTGGAAGCCGACAGCTATGCCGAGCCCCTGCAAACCTGGGCCAAGCAACATCAACTGCAGCAGATCCGCCTCATGCAGCCAGCTGATATTCCCATCCGGGAGGAGGTGGAAAATCTGAGATCCACCCTCCCTTGCCCCCTCCTGATCTTGGAAAACAACCACTTCCTCTGGACAGCTGATCAATTTATCGAGTGGGCCTCAGGCCGCAAGCGCCTGCTTCTGGAAGACTTTTACCGCGAAGGGCGCAAACGCTTCCGCATTCTCATGGATGGCCCCAAGCCCCTGGGCGGGCGCTGGAACTACGACCGGGAAAACCGCCATCCCCCCAAACCCGGAATGCGCTACCCTCGGCCCCTCACCTTCCCCCCCGACGCCATCACCCAGGCCGTGATCACAAAAGTTAAGCAACACTACGGCCATCACTTCGGATCTCTAGAAGGATTTGGCTGGGCCGTCACCCGCGCCCAAGCCCTGCAAGTGCTTGATCACTTCATCCACGAGCGCCTGCCCCACTTCGGCCCTTGGCAAGACGCCATGCAAACTGGGGAAGACTTTCTCTACCACTCCCTGCTTTCCCCTTACCTTAATCTGGGCCTGCTCACCCCCCACGAAGTCATTGCCGCCGCCGAACGGGCTTACTATCAGGGTGGGATCCCCCTGCCCTCCGCCGAAGGCTTCATCCGCCAGATCCTGGGCTGGCGGGAGTACATGCGCGGCTTCTACGAATACCAAATGCCCAACGGCTATGCCCAGAACAACTTTTTTGGCCACCAGCGACCCCTGCCAGAGTTTTTTTGGACGGGCAAAACCGACATGGCCTGTCTGCAGCACACCCTGGATCAAATTCGCCGTCATGGTTATGCCCACCACATCCAGCGGCTAATGGTGCTCAGCAATTTCGCCCTCATCAGTGGCATTCAGCCCCAGGCAGTAGAAGCGTGGTTTCAGGATGTGTTTATCGACAGCTACGACTGGGTGATGCAGCCCAACGTCATCGGCATGGGCCTTTTTGCCGATGGGGGCATGCTCTCCACCAAACCCTATGCCGCCTCTGCTCAGTACATCCGCAAAATGAGTGACTACTGCCGCCATTGCCGCTACAATCCCAGCGAAAAGGTTGGCAAACAAGCCTGCCCCATCAATACGTTGTATTGGGACTTCCTGTTGCGTCAGCGATCCCTCTTGGCCCCCTTGGGCAGAATGAAATGGGTATTGATCCATTTGGATCGCATGGAACCGGAGCTGAAGGCCCAGATCCAGGCGCAAGCCGCTGCTTGGTGGGATCCCTTGCAATCTGCACTCGACGAACAGAGTCCATCTCATTTGCAATCTGTCTAAGCACCAGAAGATTAAGCATCCGGTAAAATTGAGGCACCCTCCTACCCACCTGTCGCTTTGTAAGGACTGCAAGCCATGAAATGTCCCCGCTGCAGCAAACAAGAAATCCGAGTTTTGGAATCTCGTTCGGCAGAAGGTGGCCAGAGTGTGCGGCGGCGGCGAGAATGCATGTCCTGTGGCTACCGCTTCACCACCTATGAGCGCATCGAGTTCATGCCCATCATGGTCATTAAACGGGATGGATCCCGCGAAAGTTTCAACCGCAACAAGATCCTGCAAGGGGTGATGCGTGCCTGCCAAAAAACCCCCGTCACCGTCAGACAGATGGAAGAGCTGGTCAATGAGATCGAAGAAAAACTGCAATTGGAAGATGCCCAAGAGGTAACCAGCCTGCGCATCGGCGAGATGGTGCTGGAGCGCCTGCAACACCTAAGTGAGGTGGCCTACGTGCGCTTTGCCTCCGTTTATCGCCAGTTTCAGGGTATAAAAGACTTTGTCAATGAGCTGGAACAGTTGGAACCACCTCTGCGACGGGATCTGGAGCGGCTGCTGCGGGACTCCTCTGCCTCAGATTCCGAATCTTCAGGCTCCCCGGACTTGGTGGGGGAGTATTCGTGACGTGGGAACGACAGCGCAAGCCGGCCCTCCCTGGAAGCAGCGGGGAAATGGCGCTTGTGGGCGGGAAAAATTGCTGTGAAGAGATCGCCCATTCCAAAGGCTTAGCGGTATGCTTGGGGTAGCAATCGCGGCTTACACTAAAGCTAGAGCTGCATGCCTTTAGATTGCCGGTGTTCAGCACTATCCTTGGAGATCCCTGATATCTTGGATCCCTCTGTGTCAAGCTGTCCCAGCCCCCTGTCCTTCCGAGTCGATCCCAATTTATGCAATACGGTTTTCGGGGTTCTAGCCCCTCTGGCACTCGCAACAGCAACAGTAACCCCAGTGGCTTTCGCTCCCCTGCCGCAATGGAGACGGGGCCAGGGGTGGTGCCGATTCAGGTGTATCAACAAGTGGCCGAAGAGTTGGAGTCTGCCCGTCAGCAGGTAAGCCTGCTTTCCTCGGAAAACCAGCACCTGCGCGCTCTGCATCAGCAGTTGTCTGGAGAGCTCGCTGCCATCACCCGAGAGTTCCAGGGGCAATTGGGCCACACCCTGAAGCGCCTGCAGCAAATCAGCCTACGGCTTGCTGACGCAAATGGCCAGGCTGCCCAAGTTGCTGCAGCTTCTGAAGCCTCTTTCCAACAGAACAGCCCGACTGCCAATCCCGGCCAACCGGAAGCCCCTCCCAGCTACGATTTTTTGAATCGCCTCAAGCGCCGACAGGCCCGCAACGAGACCCCCTCCTTCTCATCCAACGGCTTTGCCCCGTCCTCCTTTGATTCCCTTCGCCACCCTTCCACCCACACCTCTGCCGAGCCCTACCCCCGCACTGGCTACCAGGTTCCTTCCCTGGACGAGTTGATGCAGGATAGGGGCGGCCCGGATCCCTATCTCGGCGAGGCAGACTCCTCAGCCTATTCCACCGGCATTTATCAGCGGGTACGGGAGCAACATCACGGATCCCAGGGCTCTGCCGTACTTTGGATAGCCGCTGCAGTCGTCTTAGTCATTGGATCGTTTGGGTTGGGATTTGTAGCCGTGCAGCCCTTTTTGCGCAACAACCCACCGTCCGTGCAAGCACCCTAAGAGCTGTTCACAGGATGCCCCAAAACTTGCTAGGTTCTGTTGGTCTTTATATTTGTATATTTGAGCCAGAAGAGAGCACCTGGGAAGTCGAGAAAGCTCAAGAAGTTCCTGGCCAACTTGTCAAAACGAGAAAACAAATGCCGATACTGCTTCAGCTTCTGAAAAAAGCACTCTACTGGGTGCCTCTCTCTGTAAACATGCCGGTCGTAATCTTGCACCACCCTCCTCTTCTTCCTAGAAGGAATCACCACCCGACTCTCCCCTATCCTCTGCGTAAATCGATGGGAATCCTATCCTCTATCCCCTATCACTTTCGTGTGTTCTTCTTGCCAGCTGTATCCACCTCGACTCCTGCCCAAGGCTTGCTCCCCTTTGGCTGCACAGGGGTGAGCACGAACGATGGTTGAGTCCAGGACAAGATGCTCTCAATCGGGTTCTGTGATGAAGAACTGAAACATTCTCTCCCAGACTCCCAAGCGACTCCAGCGATGGAATCTTGGGTAAATGGTGTACCACTTTCCACATCTTTCCGGGAGGGATCGATGCGGATGGCGAGACTCGAACTCGCAAGGCAAAGCCACACGCCCCTCAAACGTGCGCGTATACCAATTCCGCCACATCCGCTTCCGAGCCTAACCATCATAGCGACAGAAGGGTGGAGTTGTTAAGGGCATTGGCCATTTTGCAGCCGACGGCTTGTCCTGCCTTGTTGACATACTCCCCATGCCTGAAAGTTAATCCTCTGTCCAGAAACGCTCGGAAAGATATTTGTCAGCCCCGTCGCAAAAGATGGTCACCACCACTCCAGAGGAGAGCTGACGGGCCACCTCTAGGGCTGCCACCACATTGGCCCCGGCAGAGATGCCCACCAGCAAGCCTTCCTCTAAAGCCAAGCGCTTAACCATTTTCTGGGCTGCTTCTGTGGAGATCTCGATGTGCTGGTCGGGTAGGGTGGGATCGTAAATCTCAGGTTTTAGAGCGGTGGCCATGTGCTTGAGCCCTTCTAGGCCATGGAAGGGAGAGTCGGGCTGCATGGCAATGATTTGGATATCCGGGCGATACTCTCGCAGGCGCCGCCCCACCCCCATACAGGTGCCGCTGGTGCCTAGCCCGGTAACAAAATGGGTGACCTGCCCCTGGGTTTGCTCCCAAATCTCCACCCCAGTGGTTTCGTAGTGGGCTTGCCAGTTGGCGGGGTTGCTGTACTGGTCAGGGTAGAAATAAAGCTCGGGGTTTTCCGCATAGAGGGCGCGGGCTTTCTCGATGGCCCCATCGGATCCCAGAGCGGGATCCGTCAGAACCAAGTCCACGCCGTAGGCAGCCAGGATCTTCTTGCGCTCTGGGCTGGCGTTGGCGGGAAGGGCCAGCTTGACTTTGTAGCCCAAGGCCGCCCCGATCCAGGCATAGGCGATGCCGGTGTTACCGCTGGTGGCATCGAGGATGATCTTGCCGGGGGTAAGCTTGCCCTGGCGTTCGCCAGCGCGAATCATGTTGAGGGCCGGGCGATCCTTGACTGAACCCCCAGGGTTGTACCACTCTGCCTTGCCGTATACCCGTACCGATTCCGGCAAATCGGCAGCAACCCGCCGCAGACGGATCAGCGGCGTCCCCCCCACCAGCTCAATAGGGCTATCCACAGCAGGGAGTAACGGGCGAGAAGAAAATGCAGTCGGATACAAGGGGGATCCCTCGCTAGACAGGCATCGGCTGGACAACCATTGCTCATCTTACCCCGGTCTTTCCGGCCTCTTGGGAGCTTTTTAGTTTCCCCCTCCTGCCCAAGTTCTGGCTAGGCTCCAAGTAGGCTCTAAGATGGGGGTAGAAAAGTGGGATTTTCCCACAGCAGGATGACGCGGAGGGGCATGGCAGAAATTGGGATTGTGACTGCCCAGCAGTTTGATCGGCGACGGGGCCAGATCCATGTCTACGACGGCGAGGGCAAAGGCAAGTCCCAGGCGGCCCTAGGGGTTGTGCTGCGTTCCATTGGCTTGGGGATCGAAAAGGCGGCCCCCAGCCGGGTGTTGCTGGTGCGGTTTCTCAAGGGGCCAGGCCGAACCTATGCTGAGGATGCGGCCATTGCGGCTCTGCAGCGAGGCTTCCCCCATCTCATCGATCAATTGCGCACCGGGCGGGGAGAGTTTTTCGGCCCAGATGAGATCACCAAGTTTGACCGTCAGGAGGCCCGCCGCGGTTGGGATGTGGCCAAAGGGGCTTTGGCGTCGGGGTTTTACTCGGTGGTGGTGCTGGATGAGCTCAACCCGGTGCTGGATCTGGGCCTGTTGCCTGTGGAGGAGGTGGTCAGTACCCTCAAGCAAAAGCCGGAGGCCATGGAGGTGATCATCACCGGGCGCGGCGCTCCCAAGGAAATTATCGACCTGGCGGATTTGCACTCGGAAATGCGCAGCCTGCGTCGGACGGCGGATCCCCGCAACGGCGAGCTTCCTTCCAGCGGCATCGAGATCTACACCGGCAACGGCAAGGGAAAATCCACCAGCGCTCTGGGTCGGGCTCTGCAAGCCATTGGGCGCGGCATCAGCAAGGATCTCTCCCATCGCGTGCTGATCATGCAATGGCTGAAGGGGGGAACGGGCTACACCGAGGATGCAGCCATTCGGGCCCTGCGGGAAAGCTACCCCGATTTGGTGGATCACCAGCGTTGCGGTCGGGACGCCATTGTCTGGCGGGGCAAACAACAGGAAATCGACTATGTAGAAGCGGAGCGGGGCTGGGAGTTGGCGCGGGCGGCCATTGCTTCCGGCCTGTACAAAACCATCATCCTGGATGAGCTGAACCCGACAGTGGATCTGGAGCTGTTGGACGTGGAGCCGATTGTCCAGGCTTTGCTGCGCAAGCCGCGCGATACGGAGATCATCATCACGGGGCGGTGCCATGCCCCCTTACCTTACTTTGAGCTGGCCTCTGTCCACTCGGAAATGGTGAGCCACAAGCACTATGCCGAGCAGGGGGCCGATCTGCGGCGCGGGGTGGACTATTGATGGGATCCTTCGCAGCGTTCTCAGCCAATTCTGCTCTCTCTTGGCCTCCAGACCCCAGGACTCTGGCCCAGTTGTTGCTCACCCTTTTCCAGACGGAAGTGTGGGTGGAGGGCAAGGAGCACGTTCCCGCCGGCCCGCTGGTGGTGGTGAGCAATCACCGCAGTTTTCTGGATGCGCCGGTGCTGATCGCGGGGTTGGACCGACCGATTCGCTTTGCCTGCCATTACTACCTGGCTCAGGTGCCGCTGCTGCGGGAAATCGCCCTGGCTTTGGACTGCATTCCCCTCAAGCAGGGATCCCGACAGCAAATCCATTTTTTTCGCCAGGCGCAGGCCAGTTTGGCAGCGGGGGTGGGTGTGGGGATCTTCCCAGAAGGGGCGGAGCAGATCACCCGTGAGACCTCGCCTGGGGAGGTGGGGCGGTTTCAGCCAGGTTTTGCCCACCTGGCGCTGGCGGCAGCGGTGGATCCCTTGCCGATTCTGCCGGTGGCGGTGTGGGCGCAGGAAGAATGGCGGGGAGTAGATATTCCTATGGCTTTTTTCCGCTGGTTTGACCCCACTGAACCCCGATTTCAACAGGAAGGGGGACATCCGGTGGTGTTGTATCGGCGGGTGGTGCTCAGGGTGGGATCCCCCCTTTGGGTGGGCAGGAAGCAGCGCCAGGGATCCCGACGCGAGCGAATGCAGGTCATTCAAGAGCTAACTGCAGCGGCCCGAGAACAGGTGCGATTGGGATTGGCAGAGAGATGAGAAAGTTGAGTGGCGAGCCGGTAGCATCTGCCTCTAGCTTGGTCAGCCCGGCAACGGGAGCGGTCGGTCAGGAGCGGCCCCTGCTGCTGTATTTGCCCGGTATGGATGGCACAGGTACGTTGTTTTACCGGCAGGCGCAGGCTTTGCGGCGGGAGTTTCGCATTCGCCCCCTGAGTTTGAACCACCCGGAAGCGGGGGATAGCTGGGAAACCCTGGCCGATTGGGTGGGATCCCAGCTAGAAGCGGGGGCGTACTTGTGTGGAGAATCCTTTGGGGCCTGCCTGGCCTTGTTGGTGGCTGCCCAATGGCCGGAACGGTGCCGCGGCCTCATTTTGGTCAATCCGGCCTCGTCGCTGCGACGCAGGCCCTGGTGGTGGGCAGGACATGTTCTCTTGCCCTTTTTGCCGCCGGCGCTCTATCACCAGTTGTCGGAGCGAGGGTTGGGGGCTTTGGCGGAGCTCAGCCAAATGGAGCCGCCGGATCGGGAGCGGCTGCGCCAGGCGGTTCACAGTGTTGAGCCCACAGTGGCTGCCCAGCGCTTGGCTTTGCTGGGATCCTTTGCTGTGGAGAAGCTGCCCCTGGAGTCGATGACCCTGCCAACTTTGCTGGTGGCGGGGGGACGGGATCGCCTGTTGCCCTCGGTGCAGGAGGTGGGCTGGCTGGCGGAACGGCTGCCCCAGGCGCAGGTAGAAATCTCGCCCCAGAGCGGCCACGCTTGCCTGCTGGAGCGGCGGATGAACCTGCGGCGTTACCTGCTCAAGCCGGATGGCCTTTTTGCCCCTCTGCTGCTCAATTCTGCTTCGGCCCATTGAGCATGGACAGGGATCCCCACAGATCTTCTATCCGCTCTGGGCCGGAGCTCTCCTTCCCCTCTCGATCCAGCCAAAGGGCCCTCAAGCCTGCTGCTTTTGCCCCCTGGTAGTCTTCGCGGTGGCTGTCGCCGATGTGGCCAGCAGCTTCGGGGGGGATCCCTTGGGCGGCCAGGGCGGCCCGGAAGATCAGGGGATGGGGCTTGGCATAGCCCACTTGGGTGGAGAGGGTGAGGGTGGAAAAGTAGGGATCCAACTGCAACTGCTGTAGCACTCTGGGCAAGCGGCTGTCGAAGTTGGAGATCACCCCCAACCGGATCCCTTCCTGCTGCAGGGCCCGCAAAGCCGGCAGCGTCTCGGGATACAGCTCCCAGGGATCCGCCCCGGCAAAGTGCTCAAACAATTGGGCGAAAAAGTCTTCAAACCGGTGCTCTCCGAAGGCAGCCAGGGATCCCACCCGGGCAAAAGTCTCCCGCACCACCTGGCGCCACCAGGTCCGCTCCCACTCCCGCAAAGGGGATCCCGTCAATCCTGGGCAGGCCGGGGCTGGAGCCTGGGCAAAAACTTGGCCAAAAGCGCGATCCAAGGCCTGGGGATCCACCCTTACCCCATACTCCGCTGCCACCTGGCTGTAAACCTGGCCCACGCTGCCCCGCACCCGAAACAAAGTGCCCACAGCGTCGAAAAAGAGCACCCTCAGCTTCACGACTGCCCCTCGTAGCGGGCGTAGGCATCGACAATCCGCTGCACCAGAGGGTGGCGCACCACATCCCGCTGGTCGAAGTAGCAAAAGGCAACCCCCTCTACCCCTGTCAGAATACGCTCTGCCGCTGCCAGGCCGGACATGCGATGTTTGCCCAGATCCGTTTGGGTGAGATCCCCGGTAACCACCATGCGCGACCGGAACCCCAGCCGCGTGAGGGCCATCTTCATCTGCTCGGGGGTGGTGTTCTGGGCTTCGTCCAAAATGATGAAGGCATTGCTCAAAGTACGGCCTCGCATATAGGCCAGCGGCGCCACCTCGATCACCCCCTGCTCCATCAACTGCGGCAGCTTGGCCGGGTCGATAAACTCGTACAGGGCATC
Source organism: Thermostichus sp. MS-CIW-36 (assembly GCF_054059035.1). NCBI lineage: Bacteria > Bacillati > Cyanobacteriota > Cyanophyceae > Thermostichales > Thermostichaceae > Thermostichus > Thermostichus sp. MS-CIW-36. The sequence continues at coordinate 6,900 of NZ_JBSSBR010000006.1, read as the reverse complement.
GTAAAGGGGCCGCAGATAGGGATCCACCTTTTCCACCAGATCCCCCGGCAAAAACCCCAGTTTTTCTCCCGCCTCCACAGCCGGGCGAGTCAAGATCAAACGCTCGTACTCCCGGTTTTGTAGGGCAGCAATGGCCACAACGGCAGCCAGATAGGTTTTTCCTGTGCCCGCCGGTCCAATGCCAAAGCAGAGGTCGTGGGTGCGAATGGCTCGCACGTACTCCTGTTGGCGGGGCGTTTTCGGTCGGATAAGCTCCCCTTTGCGGGTGCGGGCCAAAACTCCTGCTTGTGCTTGCTGGTAGGCGGCAGCCTCTTGTCCGGAGAGGGCGCGAAAAGCTTGCTCTGCATCGATCACAGTGACGGGGTGCCCAGTTTGCCAAAGCGGCCTCAGCAATTCTAGCCATTGCCGCACCTGCTGCCGCTGTTGGGGAGTGCCTTTCAGGTACAGGTCTTGTCCGCGCAGCGTTACAGAAGCACCGCTGGAGCGACTGATCCACCTCAGGTTGGCCTCCTGAGTGCCCGCCAAAGACATGGCCTGTTGAGGATTGGACAGAGAGATGACTTCGAAATCAGAAGAGAGGGAAGTAGGGTTGTCGTGCATGCCGTGGGCGCCGGGCACCCTGGGAGACCTGTAGGGGTGATCTTACCAAAAACGCTTGTCAGGGCGCTCTGGGCTGTGGAAAGCCGCTGCAGAGCCCAGGGGTCGAGCGCAAGAGTGCTTAACAGGCGATTACACCATTAATGTGTTCCAAAATACAAGCTTCTGGAAGATCTGCAGCAAACCTGGATTTGGGTTCTGGCCTTCATTCGCAGCCGAGTCACAGGGAATTAACAACTCTCTAAGGTTCCCTAAAAAAGTATTGCAAAGGGCTCTTTTTTCGGGAATAGCTCCTATTCATCAAGTAAAGTTGATCTATTGCTAAAGGGGCTTGAACTCCCAACCTCTCATCCGTTTGGGCAAGAGCTTGAGGTTTTCAGCTCCGTTGGGCATCGTGCATCTGACATTCTCTACCCAGCAGGGGAGATGTGAATAGGTTGGTCTCTTACAACCCTTCCCTAGACACATTTTTGGGATCCCTGCGGCTCCTCAATCTCTGGGGAGGGAGCCCATCCTTTCTGGAGTCATTTTGAAAAATCAGATGGAAAAAGGAGAGATAGATGTTTACCCAATCTGCGTCTGATACCCTGGGGTTGGCACAACTGGATTTGGCGCAAATTCCGCGGCAGATCACCTGCGATGGCAGCGACTTGGATTGGATCCAGGCCCTGGCCATCGAAGGGATCCAACCTGAAGAAGAAGCTTTACAGGCTTGGATGGCTTTCCGTGACCTGCGGGTGAACCAAGAGGCGGGCAACATTTTACGCTGGCAAGGGCGTCCGTTGCGGGCCAGCCGTATCCGCTTTTTCCCCAGGAATGTGGCTTGGCGCTATGGCTTCTCGTTTTCCACCAGCATCCGCTCGCCCCTTGGCAAAGGGATCCCGACCCCTGAGGAGTGGCGCTACCCAGGCCTCTGCCGCTACGGGATTGTGCTGTTTCAACCCAACGCCCAACTGGTGGCCCATCAGGTGTTCGAGTCCTCGCCAGAGCAGCCCCAAGAGGTGGATCTGTATCCCAACTTGGACATTGGCTTCAACATTAACGATGCCAAGGGCAGCTACGGCGACAATAGCGGCAGCTTCGATATTTACCTGCAGGTGGTGAGCTAGGCCCACCCAATCTCAGGAGTTGTCTCCAGAAGAGATCCCGACTGGGAGTCCTGGCAGGCCGGGTCAAAGGGCGGTTGTCGGGTGGGATCCCATCCCCTACAATAGGTGAACTGGTGGCTGGATCCCAGCCTGCTTGTTGCCCCTGCTAGCCCTGGAGAGGTGGCTGAGTGGTCGAAAGCGGCTTCCTGCTAAGAAGTTACGGGGCCCAAAAGCTCCGTCGAGGGTTCGAATCCCTCCCTCTCCGTTTCTGTAGTTGACCAAGAAAACTGGGTTGCAAGCCCCGTCCTACCGCTGCGCGGCAGCAAGCTGAACAGGGCGGCTTTGTGCTATGGTGCTGGTTGAACTCCGCCAACTTGAATATGGCGCAGTGTCAACAGGAAAAGTATCTGCGAGTTCATCCCAGTAGTTGGGGTCATGGCATCCCCCATCACTCGCAAGGGTGGTGTGGCCCAGGAAGTGGGGATCATCCTGCGACCTGGGAAAGAATCCTTACCCTTTAGGGCAGGGAGAATGTCAACCTCGGTTGCAATTTCACCCCCTTCTGAGCGTTTATGTGGCAGGCGTGGCTTCTGAGTCAGTGGGGGGTGGCACTCTGGCTCAACCTGGCTCTGGTGGTGCTGGGTCTGCTGAGCCCTCAGAAAGCTCTGACGCGAGCAGGGGTCATCCACGCGGGCCTTCTGGGCTTGCTGGTGTGGGGGGGGCTGGGGGGGCGGGGCTACGCGGTGGTAGCCGCCTATTTTTTAATAGGGACAGCCGTAACCAAACTGGGGATCCGGCGCAAGCAGGCGCAGGGGATCGCCGAAAAGCGAGAGGGGGCGCGAGGGCCGGAGAACGTCTGGGGATCCGCTTTGACCGGGGCAGGATGTGCGGTGGGATATGCTTTCTTCCCGCATCCCCTGTGGTGGTTGGGGTACAGTGCCAGCTTCGCGGCGAAATTGGCCGATACCGTCAGCAGCGAGGTGGGGAAAGCCTATGGCCGTAAGACCTTCTTAATCACCACCTTCCAGTCCGTGCCGGCGGGCACAGAAGGAGCTGTAAGCCTAGAGGGATCCCTGGCGGGAGTGGCAGCAGCGGCAGGGATGGCCGGGTTGGCCTGGGGGATTGGCGGGGAATGGGTAGGGGGAAGCCCATTTTGGCTGGGCATCTGCTGGCTGGCCGGGATCCTGGCCACCTTGGCAGAAAGCTGGATGGGAGTGGTGTTGCAACCCCGTTTGGCTTGGATGACCAACGAAGTCGTGAACGGCATTCAAACAACTTTGGCCGCTCTTCTGGCGGCAGGGCTGGGATCCCTTGTGGGCATCGGATCCTAGAAACAACGGCGTTAGCGTTGCGGAGCAACAATACACGGGGCTGGAAGGCTTTTCTCAGTAGCCCAGGCGTCTCACCCTAAACTGAAGCGAATATAAAGACAAAAAGGGGAGAAGCTCTCCCCTGTTGCTGGCCAGAACTTGATCGGGAACTGGCAAGACGCTCTCCTAGCGCAGGCCGCTGGGCTTATAGACCAGGAAGCTGAGCACTTGGCATTGCTTAATGTTGTCGAACCCCACCACGCGAATGAAACAGTTGGGGTAGGTGCTGCGGCAAGCCTGCACCTCACTGAGCACCTCCTGGGGAGAAGTGGCGCTGAACAGGGGCAGCTTCCACAGTGTCCAGTAGCGAACCGTCGGTTCAGAAGATTCGTTGAACTCTATGGCAGGGATATAGCCCTGATCCAAGATGTACTGCACCTGCTTGATGATCTGCAGATCCGTCAGCGGCGGCAGATAGGAGAGGGTTTCGTAGCGGCGCTCTTTTGGTAAGGTTTGCATGATCGGTGTCACTCCGTTTCGAGCCTAGGGTTTTGTGGGGGGGATCCCGCTTCCGGGTGGGTAACGGGTAGGGATCCTGTTGCTGAGGTGATCCGTTCTAGATGATTGCGGCGGTGCTCCATGTTGGCTTGCTGGATGCCGGCTTTGGCCATTTCCGGCAGGTAATCGACCACCTCCGCAGCAATGTGTTCACGAACGGTCATGATGCGATAGGCCAACTCAGGACGCTCAGCCAGCAAAGCCCGCAGGTAGGCTTCCCCATCCTGAAGGTTTTGCCGAGCGGAGAACTGCTGTAGCCAAAGAGCCCTGGGGGGATCTGTTTCGCTCAGTTGAGCCAGCACCGTGCGCATCGCCTGATAAGTCAGGTAGCTGATCAAGGTCTTGGCGGTGTCTTTGGCGATCTGTTTCAGATCCATTGCCGATCCAGGGAGGGAGCCAGTAGGGCAAGAGAGCCGTGGGGATCCCCTGCCCCCAGCAGATCTCTAGAGGGTGTCGACGGCCTTGAACTCGAACTTGATTTCCTTCCACAGCTCGCAGGCAGCCGCCAGCTCCGGCGACCACTTGGCCGCTTCCCGGATGATGTCGTTGCCTTCACGGGCCAGGTCTCGACCTTCGTTACGAGCTTGGATACAAGCCTCCAAGGCCACCCGGTTGGCGGTTGCGCCCGGCGCATTGCCCCAGGGGTGCCCCAAGGTTCCGCCGCCGAACTGCAGCACCGAGTCGTCGCCGAAGATTTCCACCAGTGCCGGCATGTGCCAAACGTGGATCCCGCCGGAAGCCACCGGCATCACCCCTGGCATGGAAGCCCAATCTTGGGTGAAGAAAATGCCGCGGGAGCGATCGGCCTCTACGTAGTTTTCCCGCATGAGATCCACAAAGCCCATCGTGATGGCGCGGTCGCCTTCCAGCTTGCCCACCACCGTACCGGAGTGCAGGTGGTCGCCACCGGACATGCGCAAACACTTGGCCAACACCCGGAAGTGGATGCCATGGTTCTTCTGCCGGTCGATCACCGCGTGCATGGCCCGGTGAATGTGCAGCAGAATGCCGTTATCCCGGCACCACTTGGCCAAGCTGGTGTTGGCAGTGAAGCCAGCTGTCAAGTAGTCGTGCATGATGATAGGGGCGCCCAACTCCTTGGCAAACTCGGCCCGCTTGAACATCTCTTCGCAGGTGGGCGCCGTCACGTTCAAATAGTGGCCCTTGATCTCGCCGGTTTCCGCTTGGGCCTTGTGGACAGCCTCCATCACGAACAGATAGCGATCTCGCCAGCGCTGGAAGGGCTGGGAGTTAATGTTTTCGTCATCTTTGGTGAAGTCCAGGCCGCCCCGCAGAGCTTCATACACGGCCCGCCCGTAGTTTTTGGCAGAAAGGCCCAACTTGGGCTTGATGGTGCAGCCCAGCAGCGGACGGCCATACTTATTCAATTTGTCCCGCTCCACCTGAATGCCATGGGGAGGGCCCTGGAAGGTTTTCAGGTAGGCCACCGGGATCCGCACATCTTCCAGCCGCAGCGCCTTTAGGGCCTTAAAGCCAAAAACGTTGCCCACAATCGAGGTGAGCATGTTGGTCACCGAGCCTTCCTCGAACAGATCCAGCGGATAGGCGACGAAGCAGAAGTACTGGTTGTCTTCGCCGGGAACCGGCTCGATGTCATAGCAGCGGCCTTTGTACCGATCCAAGTCGGTAAGCAAATCGGTCCATACCGTTGTCCAGGTGCCCGTCGAAGACTCAGCCGCCACGGCTGCCCCCGCCTCTTCGGGAGGAACGCCCGGCTGAGGAGTAACCCGGAAACAGGCCAAGACATCGGTATCCTTGGGTGTGTAGTCGGGAGTGTAATAGGTGAGTCGGTAATCCTTCACCCCGGCTTGATAGCCGCTTTTGGATTGGGTTGCTGAGTAGGCCACGTTGATCTCCCTCTGAACGAATTACAGAACCAGAAAATGCCCTTCACGGATGCAACCAAGAGGAAAAACTCAGGGCCAAAACTCGAGACCGCCGAGTTTCCGTGAATAAGACCGCCCCACAACCATGAGGCCAAAGTTGGGCTTTAAGACACTCTTCATCCCGGCGGATGGAAGCCCTAAACCCTTCTTTTCGAGCGCCTTCAATTACTAGCTTCGACTCCCTGGATTTGCAAACCCAGCGGAAAGGAATTTATACAGCGCCTAAGCTAGAATCTCGGCAAACACAACTCTATATAGGTTTAATCCTAAGCTATCATCCGCAATAGTGGGCTGAACATTACTTTCTTTATGAGTTTGATTAGTTTAATTAAAGTGAGGCCCCCTGCTTCCCGCTGAGAATACAGATTTCTTTGGCTTTCTTAATATCTTTTGGGTGGAATCCCCGGCCAAAACCAAAAGCTCCCTTCTTTGAGGGAGCAGAGCAAACCCACCCGCAGGGCCTGGACGGTCAAGAAACGGCTGCCAGGGTTGGCTGGGGTCTCTTGCTGATCACCTGGTCGATAAGGCCGTACTCTTTGGCTTGTTCTGGGGTCATGAAGTTGTCGCGGTCGGTATCTCGTTCGATGCGCTCTAGAGGTTGGCCGGTGTGGTAGGCCAGCAGGCTATTGAGGCTGTTTTTGATGAAGAGGATCTCTTTGGCCTGAATTTCAATATCGGTAGCTGGCCCCTGAGCTCCACCAAGGGGTTGGTGGATCATGATGCGGGCGTGGGGAAGGGCAATGCGCTTGCCTTTGGTGCCCCCTGCCAGCAGAAAGGCTCCCATGCTGGCAGCCAAACCAATGCAGATGGTGGAGACATCCGGCTGAATGTGCTGCATGGTGTCGTAAATGGCCATGCCAGCATAGACAGAGCCGCCGGGGGAGTTGATGTAGAGGTAGATGTCTTTTTCAGGGTCTTCGGACTCCAAGTAGAGCATCTGGGCCACAATCAGGTTAGCAATGTCGTCGTCCACCTGGGTGCCCAAGAAAATGATCCGATCCCGCAAGAGACGCGAGTAAATGTCAAAGGCGCGCTCGCCTCGCGCAGATTGCTCAATAACGGTGGGAATCATGCCAGTCCAAACGATGGGTCAGTCCTTACTAGTGTAGTCTAAGCCACTGGATGGATGCTTTGCTCAGGACGACTCACCGGCCCGCCTCCGTACGGGGCTCGATGGGGTGTGAGCCGGCTAGAACAGCAAGGAGACGGGGTGGTTATGGCGGGATCCCTCTTCTTCTGGGATGTGGAACGGGTCTGAGGTGTGGCTCTTTGTGATGTGGTGAGGTAAACTACCCGGCACCCGCGCTATGCGCAGGGTGCGGGCTTTATCCCAATCCCTAGCTGACCCAGAGGACAGCTAAGTTTCGGAATTTCAGGCGAGTTTACAGTCGCCCCAAGGAGAGAGATTACTTGAGCAGCGTTATAGTCAGCATCCCCTTC